>NZ_QETL01000082.1:0-18112 GCF_003105135.1 Stenotrophomonas sp. SPM
GAGGGCGCTTTGCTTGCGAAGCACTGCTTCGCAAGCGCCCGAACGCACAGCCGCCAGCGGCTGGGCCGGACCCCGGAGGGGGGTTTACGGCGTGTCCTGACCACCCACACCGCCCCGCCATCCCACGGAATGCCGCCCTTGATCTTGCTTCCGCTTCGGCAGGTGCAGGGCTGCAAGCCCTGCCGAACAAACCCCCTACTTCCGCGGCAGGTAGGTCACCAGCGAAAGATCGTGCCGGCTCTCCGGCACCAGCGCCACGTACTGCAGGTCCAGCAACCCGCGCGTGGGATGCATCAGCTTCTTCGCCCCCTCGTCGAAACGACGGACGTCATGCTCCGGCCACCACAGGCGGAACGGCTCACTCTTCGCCGAAATGTCCTCGGCCAGTGCCAGGAACGGCGCCTTGTCCGGCGCCTGCGCCATCGCCGCGCGGAACCCGGCCAGCAGGCCACGGCTCATCTCTTCCCAGTTGAGGATGCGCTCGCGGTAAGGCGCGTACAGGAACATCAACCAGAGCGTGTTGCGCTGGTTCGGCGGAAACTGGCTGTAATCCACGAACAGATCGGCGATGGCCGCGTTCCAGGCCAGGATGTCGAAGCGCGTGTTGCGCACGTAGGCCGGGATCGGCTGCATCGCCTCCACCAGCTGGCGCAGGCCGTCGGTCACGCTTTCGTCCGGCGATTCCAGCGGCGCGCCGTAACCGGACAGCGCGAAGGCATACGCGCGCTCGTCATCGCTCAGGCGCAGCACCGTGGCCAGGCGCTCGAGCACCTCGGGCGAGGCGCGCACTTCGCGGCCCTGCTCGATCCAGGTGTACCAGCTGACACTGACCCCGATGGCCAGCGCCACTTCTTCGCGCTTCAGGCCCGGGGTGCGCCGACGCCCGGCCGGCAGGCCAAGCGTGGCGGGGTCGACACGGGCGCGGCAGGCTTTCAGGAAGCCGCCCAGTTCCTTGCGTTCACTCTCGCTGCGCATCATCGCTACCGCCGCACGTGTTGTAGCGTCGAGCCAAGCTCGACGGATCTGCTACTGCGCCAACAGCAGCCGAGCATGGGCTCGGCTCTACCGGAAGCGTGATCAGCCGCCCTCGGCATTGCGCACGAGGACGATGACATCCGCGCAGGCGCGTCGATCAGGCATCGATGCGCTTGGAACCCACGGCCAGGCCGGCCTTCAGGCTGGCCTCGACGAACTCGTCCAGGTCGCCGTCGAGCACCTTCTGCGTGTCCGAACGCTCGATGCCGGTGCGCAGGTCCTTGATACGGCTCTGGTCGAGCACGTAGTTGCGGATCTGGCTGCCCCAGCCGATGTCGGACTTGGTGGCTTCCACCGCGTCCTTCTCGGCGTTGCGCTTCTGGATCTCCAGCTCGTACAGCTTGGCGGCCAGCATCTTCATCGCGTTGTCGCGGTTCTGGTGCTGGCTGCGGCCGGTCTGGCAGGCCACGACGATGTTGGTCGGGATGTGGGTGATACGCACCGCCGACTCGGTCTTGTTCACGTGCTGGCCACCGGCACCGGAAGAGCGGTACACGTCGGTACGCAGATCGGCCGGGTTGATGGTGATATCGATGTTGTCATCGATTTCCGGCGACACGAACACCGAGGTAAAGCTGGTGTGGCGCCGGTTGTCCGAATCGAACGGCGACTTGCGCACCAGGCGGTGCACGCCGGTCTCGGTCTTCAGCCAGCCATAGGCGTAATCGCCTTCCACGCGCAGCGTCGCCGACTTGATGCCGGCCACGTCGCCACCGGACACTTCCATCAGCTCGGTTTTCCAACCGCGCGATTCGCACCAGCGCAGGTACATGCGCAGCAGGATCTCCGCCCAGTCCTGGGCTTCGGTACCACCGGCACCGGCCTGGATGTCGACGAACGCGGCGGCATTGTCCATCTCGCCGGAGAACATGCGCTGGAATTCCAGCTTCTCCACGTGCGCCTGGTGCTTGTCCAGATCGGCGACCACGGCCAGGGCGGTATCGTCGTCCTGTTCGGATTCAGCCAGTTCCAGCAATTCGGTCGCATCGGTCAGGCCGTCGAGCACCGCGGCGATGCCGCCCACGGTCTTCTCCAGGCTGGAGCGTTCACGGCCCAGGTTCTGTGCGTATTCGGCGTTGTTCCAGACGTCGGGGCTTTCCAGCTCCCGCGTTACTTCTTCGAGACGCTCTTTCTTGGCGTCGTAGTCAAAGATACCCCCTGAGCGACACCACACGATCGGTCAGATCGGTGATGCGCTGGCGGACAGGATTCAGTTCGATCATGTCGGCGGTTATGCAATAAATAGATGACTCCCAATCATACCGCAGGCCGCGGTTTCCGGCATGAGAGGGGCCGGACAGTAGAGTCGACTATCGCGCGCAGCGCGGGCTTCACCGGAACCTGAACGAACAGCAGTCGACTGACAGTCGACGCTACCCGCTTGCCCCACCCGCCCCGCCCAGCGCCTGCCGCAGCAGCGGCAACTGCCGCCGGCTGCACGGCACCTTCGCCCCGTCAGCCATGTGCAGCAGGGCCTCACCGCCATCCAGCGGCTCGATCGAGCGCAGCTGCCCGCGGTGGATCAGCCAGCTGCGGTGCGGGCGCAGGAACACGGCCGGGTCCAGCCGCTGCTCCAGCACCGCCATGGTTATGCGCAGCGGGTAATCGTGGCCGCGCACCCGCAGGTTCACGTAGTTGCCGGCGGCCTGGGCGTACTCCACGTCACCGGTGGTCACCAGGAACTCCTTGCCCAGCTTGCGCACCAGGAAGTGCTGCGGGCGCTCAACCGGTTCCACCGGCGGGCCGTCGTCGGGCGGCGCCAGCAGGTGCGCCTCACCCTGCCGCTGGCGGCCGAACCAGGCCACCGCATGCACGGCAATCACCAGCAGGCTGTAGGTCTGCACGTCCTTGAAGAACTCGTAGAACCACTGCGCCGGCCAGTCGCCATAGGTGTAGTGCTGGCCGATCACGGCGAAGGCCAGCTTGCGCAGCAGGACCATGGCGCTGACGTGCAGCAGCCACCAGGCAATGCCACCCAGCAGATAGAAGCCGATCCGGCGGCGCCAGGTGTCGGCATGCAGCGGCCAGCGCCGCGCGGCGGCATGCAGCAGGGCCAGCAGGCCGAGGCTGGCCAGCGCACTGCTGAACTCCTCTATCGAGGTTGCCCCTGCTGGGAAGGCCTCACCGTCACGCAACGCCCGCATCCACTTCACCAGCACATTGGCGACCGCAGTACCCAGGAACAGCACCGCCCAGAACACGGCGGTCAGCCCTGGGCGATGCGGACGCTCTGCTGCTGGGACGGGCAACGCCGCCGGATCTCCATTCTTCATGCCGCCATTGTTGCCTATCCGGCCCTGCGCGCATCCGCCATTGGTCCCTGCCACCCCACCATTGGCCCCAGCGCGGCCGCCATCGCGCCCCTCCCGGTGGTGGCCAGGACCTGGCAGGCGGAGGCTGCAGCTTCTTTCCGATGCCCGCCGCCCATGCACCGTCGCCACGATCTGGACACCCTGCGCATCGCCGCCTTTGCGCTGTTGATCCTCTACCACGCCGCCATGGCCTATGTGGCCGGCTGGGATTTCCACCTCAAGAGCACTTACACCGCCGAGTGGCTGCAATGGCCGATGATCGCGATGAACCGCTGGCGGATGCCCCTGCTGTTCACCATCAGCGGCATCGCCCTGGGCCTGTCGCTGCCCGAGCACGGGCGGTGGCGGCACACGCTGCGCAGATGCTGGCGCCTGCAGCTGCCGCTGTTGTTCGGCATCGTCGCGGTGGTATCCCTGCAGGCCTACTACGAGGCCCTGGACAAGGGCGACGTGGCGCCGGGGCTGGCCCGGTTCCTGTGGCGCTACTGGCAGTTCCGGCCGTGGCCGGGCGCGCATTTCAGTGGCGCCGCCTATGGCTTTACCTGGAACCACCTCTGGTACCTGGCCTATCTGCTGCCCTACACCGTGCTGGCGGTGGTGCTGGCCAGCCTGCTGCGACCGCTGCGTGGGGCGCTGCCGCGCTGGCAGATCAGCGACCGTGTGCTTGGCGGACTGCTGCTGGTGTTGCCGGTGGCCTGGCTGGCCTGGGCGCTGCTGGTGTTGATGCCACACTGGCCGCCCACCCACGCGCTGCTGGACGACGTCTATGTGCACGCCGAGTCGCTGCCGCTGTTCCTCGGCGGCTTCATGGCCGCGCGCTGGCAGCGTGGCTGGGAGCTGCTGATGCGCGGGCGCCGGCTGACCCTGGCGCTGGCCGTGCTGGGGCTGTGCCTGGAACTGGGTATCCGAGCGCTGGCCCGCCTGCCGCACGTCGGCGACGTCGACGCCTGGGTACTGGCACTGCCGTGGGGACAGACCGAACGCATCGGCCGTGCGCTCTATACCTGGTGCATGCTGCTGGCCCTGTTCGGCTGGGCCAGGGTGCTGCTGTCCCGCCCGTGGCCAGGCCAGGGCTATTGCCGGGAAGCGGTGTTCAGCTGGTACATCCTGCACCAGACCTTGTTGATCGCGCTGCTGTATGCACTGCGCCCGCTTCAGCTTGGCCCGTGGCTGGAACCTGCCTTGCTGGTGGCAGGCACCATCAGCGGCTGCCTGCTGATCCACGAACTGCTGATCCGCCGCGTGCGCTGGCTGCGCCCCCTGTTTGGCCTGCGCAACGACGCGTCATCGCTGCCCGTGGCACGTGTTGCGCCGGTGTAGAGCCGCGTCCACACTCGGCTGCTTTGGCTCAGCTCTACCGGGCCCGCTTACCAACGGATGATGAGGACAACGGATGTTCCAGACGCAGTGGCACCTGTGGTTGCAGCACACCTTCGACGCCGGCTGGTTCCTGTCGGTGATGCAGTTCATCAGCCTGCTCGGTTACGAGATGGCCTATACCGCGCTGATCCTGGCGTGTGCGTTTGGTGCACGGCTGCGCGCCGGCCTCTGCGTGATGCTGGCGGTGCTGCTGATGGCCTGCGTCACCCATGCAATCAAACAGAGCGCCGCCCTGCCCCGCCCCTCCGACGTGGATGCGGCGGTGCTGGACAAGGGCGAGCCATCGCACCCGTTCGTGGTGGATGGCGGCGGCCATACCTTCTGGGCACTGCCCGATGCGCAGGCCACCGCCATGCTGCGCGCCCAGCCGCACGCTGACTATGGCTTCAACAGCGGCCACGTGGGCATCACCACGGCGGCGGGTGTTGCCCTGCTGCTGGCGTTCGGCATCCGCCGCCGCTGGCTGCGCTGGACACTGGTGCTGGGCTGGCCCCTGCTGATGGCGATCTCGCGCATGTATCTGGGCCGGCACTTCCTGGCCGATGTGCTGGCCGGTTGGTTGATAGGTCTCGGCGTCGCTCTGCTGGCGTGGCAGTTGATGCCTGGGCTGCGTGGAGAACGGCGCTGGCAGCTGCCGGTGCTGCTGGGCCTGGGCGTGGCGTTGTCGTGGGCCTCGTTGTGGACGCCCCTGGTGCCGCTGGGTGAAGCCTCGCGCCTGCTCGCACTCGTCCTGCTGGTGGCGTGGCTGCAATGGCGCGGTTGGCCAGCCGACCCGCAGGGCGTCGTGCAGCGGGTGCTGCGCGTGCTGGGCGTGGTGGTGGTCTACCTTTTGGCGCGGCCGGTCATTGGTTGGCTCGCAGACATCATTCCGCTGCCGGATGCGCCGGTTACGGCGTTGCTGTGGCACACCGTCGGCACGCTGCTGATCCTCGGTGGCGGCATTGCGCTGGCACGGTGGATTCCGCGCCAGCGCCGCACTCCGCAGTAGATCAGCGCCATGCGTGGCGTGGCTCTACCTCACTGGGCATGGCCCAGCGCTACCGCACCTCGAACTCGCCTACCAGCACGGTCTCCGCACGATCCTTCAATCGCAGGGTGACCATCTGGTCCTTCTGCTGCGGCGTTCCCCAATGCGTGGTCAGCCGCAGCATCAGGGTGGTCGCGCCGGTCACCAGCTGCTGACGGCTGCCGAAGTAGTTGGCCTCCACCTTGTACCGGCCGGGCTTGGCATCGCGCAGCGAGAACTGCTCCGGTCCATAGCCGCCGGTGAAGTCCTGCGACATCTGCCCGCCCTGGTAGGTCAGCCGGTTGCCGTAGTACGCGCGCTCGCCGTTGGGGTCGGTCACCCACAGGTCCATGTCGCTGTTGTCGGCATCCCAAGCCAGCACCACGCGCAGGTCGAGCGGCATGGCCTGCATCAGGCGTGGATCGATGCCGCAGGCATCGAGCTGCGGCCGGCTGCGTGACACCAGATTGGTCAGCTCATCCAGCGCGATCAGGGCGATGCCATCGAAGCGGCCATCCCACGGACGCACCACCACTTGGTACAACGGCTCCAGCGCCTGCTGCGGCTTGCCGGCCGCGACCAGCGCCAGGCCGAGATCGCGGAAGCTCTGCGGCTCTTCCTGCCCCATCGCCAGCACCTGTTCGAACACCGGCACGGCCAGCGCGGGCGCGCCGGCCTGCAGCAACCGGTAACCGAGCACGCGCAGCAGGTGGCGGTTGTCCAGGTCCATCTCGGCCAGGTTGGACAGCACGCGCAGCGCCAGATCGCGCTGGTTCTGCTGCAGCAGCAGATCGGCGACGTCCAGGAAAAACGCGCTGCTGTCGGCATGCGCGGCACGCTCGGCCAGGTAGCGGTCGTACAGCTGGGCCGGTGGGCCTTGGCGCAGGCGGCGCGCCACCGGCGAGTCCGGCTGCCATGCCGCCAGCTGGATGCCGAGCTGGCCGTTGTTCGCCGGCCCCGCCTCATCCGAGATCGCCGACCCGGTCACCGCGATGGCATCCAGGGATGTGGCGGCCGCCGGCGCCTGACGGCGTGCACGGGCGGTCTCCATCCGCGATTCGGCGACCATCGTCGGTGCGGGCGGCGGCGCAGGTGCGGCCGGTACGGGCGCGGCGAGCAGGGCCATCGGTGCACTGGCGGCCGATTCGCTATGGAGAATCTCCTTCGCCGCAGACGGCGGTGCCTGCTTCGGCCAGCTGCGGTTCCACCACTGCTGGCGCTCCTTCCACTGCGCAGCCACCTTGTCGAGCCTGCGGCGGTCCTCGGCTGCACGGTCAGCGACCTGGCGCGCATAGACGCGGTCATAGTCGGCGCGCAGCGTACCGGCCGGGCGGATCGCGTAGCGCAGGTAGTCCTGCAGGGTTTCCAGCACGATCAGCGAGGTATCCGGGCCCACCAGCCCGAACTGCTGCGACAGGCGTTGCATCGCTTCGCGGTTGCTGCGCCGGTCCACCGCCAGCTGCTGCAGGCGGGCCTGCGCCCACAGTCCCGCCAGCAGATCGCCATGGTCGCTGCGGGTGGTCGGCGGCAGCGCCTGCCATTCGGCCCCATCGACGCGCACGCGCATCGGCACGCCCTCGGCCGCCAGGCGAGCATGCAGCCACAGCCAGCCCTGCGCTTCGCTGCGGCGATCGATCACCACGTCCTGCACGCCACGCCCGGCGTCAACCTGGATGTCCAGCGGCGCCGACAGCAGTTCGCGCGTGGCAGCCTGCAGGTCATTGCCCAGCGCCACGAAACGGCCGCCGTGGGCCTCGCTCCACCCACGCAGGCGGGTGACATCGGTGCGTGCACCGGCACTGCTGACCGCGAACAGGCGCTGGCCAGCGGCCAGTGTCGGCAGTGCTTCCGCGCCGTAGGTCAGCAGGCCATCACTGACCAGCAGGTATTCGCTTACGCCGGGCTGCGGCTGCCAGTTGGCCAGCGCGCTGGCGCCGTCCGGCCTGACCTGCTGCAGCGCCTGGCGCAGCGTGCTCCAGTCGCCCTTGCGGATACGGAACCGCCGCTCGGCCTCGGGGCGGTCGCGCAGCACGGTCAGTACCACGTTGCCCTCGCCCATCGCCGCGAAGTAGCGGTCCAGCAGCGCGAACTCCCGAGCGCGGTCACGCTGGCCGGCGGAACCGGAGGCATCCCAGAGCAGGCCAACCTCGCTCGGCACCGTGCGCGGTGCATGGTCGGCGGGCACTGGCAGCTGGGCCAGCAGGTAGTGGCCGTCCTGCCACTTCGCCACCTGCACCTGCGACTGGCGCACCGCAGGCAGGGTCCATTGCAGCTGTGCCGGCAGTTGCGCGCCACGCCCCTGCCAGTGCAGCTGCCCGCTCTGCAGGGCGAATGGCGCCTTGCCGGTGGTCGCAGCGCCTGCCACCTGCAGATCCAGCTTCACCGAGGCCGCACCTGCAGCGAACTGCAGCGGCAACGCCCATTGCCAGCCCTTGTCGGCGAACGCCAGCGGCTCACGCACCACCAGCTGCACGCGGCGGCTGCCGCCGGCCGGCAGCGGATACACGCGCAGGCGAAACTGGTTGCCCGCCGTCTGTTCCAGCAGGCCCGGGTCAACACCGCGGCGCGCGATCTCCTCGAAGACCTGGCGGCCGCGATCCTTCGGCACCGGCACCGCCTCGCGCAGCTCGCCATTGATGTCCAGCGCGAAGCCGCTGATCTGCTGGCCATCCCCCAGCGGGAACTGCAGCTCGCCTTCCAGCACGCGGCTGTTGGGATTGTGGAATTCCAGGGTGATGCGGGTCTGCGCGATGCCCGCCTGGACCTCGCCTTCGATGCGCGCCTCGCGCAGCTGGATCGGCTGTTCGGCGGCCGGGGCGATCAGCAGCGGCGTGCTGGGCTGAGGCCGCGCGTGGCGGGGCGATTGCGCGTCAACGGGCCAGGCCGCCAGCACCAGCAGGATCAGGGGGGCACAGCGGGCAAAGACCATGGCACGGCTCCAGTGGGATCGTGGACGGTTCAACGCACCAACACGGCAGGTGGGGTTACGGGTCGAACGTGGATGCACCCCGCCGGGCATGGCGCGGCGCAACCGCAGCGTGCGGGGCTCTGGTAGCGCCGGGCCATGCCCGGCGAGCGCGAAGCGCGGCGCACCGCCGTCAGGCGGGAAGGCAGTGCTCGACGATCAGCTGGATCGCGGTGCCACCACGGTAATCATCGCAGGCCAGGCGATAGGCCAGGTGTACGTGACGGCTGGGTGCATTGCCGTGCCAGCCGCCGAAGTGGATGGCATTGACCGTGCCCGGTACGCCGGGCAGGCGCAGTTCCAGCTTCAGGTGGCGCTCCTTCAGCACGCGCCAGTTGGCCACTTCGAAACGGCCGTCGAACAGCGGCTCGGGGAAGCCCTGCCCCCAGGGACCGGCCAGGCGCAGGGCGTCGGCATGGCGGTGGTCGAGTTCGTGCACGGCCAGTTCGCCGTCGCTGAGCACGTGCTGCTGCAACGCAGCCGGGTCCAGCACGTCCTGCACGATGGCGACGAAAGCGGCCTCGAAGGCGGGCAGATGCTCAAGGCGCATGCTCAGGCCGGCGGCCATCGCGTGGCCGCCGAAGCGCTCGACCAGGCCGGGATGGCGTGCATCGACCAGCGCCAGTGCGTCACGGATATGCAGGCCCGGAATGGAACGGGCCGATCCGCGCAGGGTGTCGGCGCCGGGCTCGGCGGGTGCGAAGGCGATCACCGGGCGGTGCAGGCGGTCCTTCATCTTTGATGCGACCAGGCCGACCACGCCGGGGTGCCAGTCGGCATCGAACAGGCAGGCCGCCACCGGGCGCTCGCCCTCGGACTGCAGCACCACGCGCGACAATGCCTGCTCGGCGTCGTCGGTCATCGACTGCTGCACGGCGCGGCGCTCGGCGTTGATCTGCTCCAGGGTCTGAGCGATGTCGCGGGCCTGGCGCGGATCTTCGGTCAGCAGCAGGGCGATGCCCAGCGCCATGTCCTCCAGACGGCCGGCCGCATTGAGGCGCGGGCCGAGCGCGAATCCGATGTCAGTGGCGGTCAGCCGTGCGGCATCGCGACCGCTGGCTTCGATCAGCGCCTTCAGGCCGACGCAGGCATGGCCGGCACGCAGCCGACGCAGGCCGGCGCTGACCAGGGCGCGGTTGTTGGCATCCAGCACCACCAGATCGGCGACCGTACCGACTGCCACCAGATCCAGCAACGTGGTCAGGTCCGGGCCCTTGCCATCGGCAAACACACCGGCTTCGCGCATCTGCCGGCGCAGGGCCATCAGCACGTAGAAAATGACGCCGACACCGGCCAGCGATTTGCTGGGAAAGCCGTCGCCCTCCAGGTTCGGGTCGACGATGACATCGGCCGGCGGCAGCTGCGGCCCCGGTAGGTGGTGGTCGGTGACCAGCACCTGCCAACCGCGCGCCTTGGCGGCGTTGACGCCGGCATGGCAGGCAATGCCGTGGTCGACGGTGACCAGCAGGTCCGGCTGCAGTTCGGCCAGCTCCTCCACCAGCGAGGGCGACAGGCCGTAGCCGTGCACCATGCGATTGGGCACGGCATGGAACACATGCTGCGCACCGAGCATGCGCAGACCGCGCACGCCGACCGCACAGGCGGTGGCACCATCGCAGTCGAAATCGCCCACCACCAGGATGCGCTTGTCGTTGGCGATGGCCTCGACCAGCAGCGCGACCGCCGCATCGATGCCGGTCAGCAGCTCGGGCGCATGCAGGTTGCCCAGCCGTGGCAGCGCAAGGTCCGGCGTGGTCGCGCCGCGGCTGGCGTAGAGACGGGCCAGCAGGGGCAGTGTGTCGTCGGGCCACGCACCGGGTTGCACCGGCTCGCGGCGCAGGATCATCAGGGTATCGGACACGGGCAGCGCAGCATCGGCGGCAAGGGACATCGGCATCGCCGGGTTGCGGAAGACGTCACCATGATAACGCGGGGTCAGCCCCCTCTGCCCGCAGAGGGCCCTGACCCCGTCGGAAGCAATTGGAATCGACAACCGTTTCTTTCATGCTTGCCGGCCCCGAAACGGATTTCTGCCCATGCGCCGCACATTGTTCCTGGCCCTCGCCCTCGCCCCGGCTGCCCACGCCGGCACGCCCGAGCCGAAGGCCGGTGTCGAATTCCAGCACAACGACTGGTCGCTGGCCTGCGATAACACCCGCACCTGCCGCGCCGTGGGTTACAGCCCGGAAGAGCCCGCCAACCTGCTGAGCCTGATGCTGGAACGTGCAGGTGGCCCCAATGCGCCGGTGATCGCGCGCCTGCGCAATGGCGAGGATGGTGAAAGCCCGATACCGACCGGTGCGCTGCGGCTGTACCTGAATGGCAAGGACCTGGGTTCCGTGCAGGACACCGGCAACGCCGAAAAGGTGTTGCTGAAGCAGACGCAGACCGATGCACTGGTCACCGCCCTGCCCCGCAAGGCGCGCATCGAGATCGTCGATGGCAAAGGCAAGGCGTGGCCGATCTCCGACAGCGGCGCTACGGCGGTGCTGCTGAAGATGGACGAGGCGCAGGGCCGGCTGGGCACGCCCGGCGCGCTGGTGCGGCGGGGTGAAAAGGCCGAAGCGGGCGTGCCGGCGGCACTGCAGGTGCCGGCGATCGTGCGCGGCAAGCTGGTGGCGCCGCGCGCTACGGATGCGGCGTTGGCCAGGGTGCCGGCGTTGCGCAAAGCAATGATCGCCAGCCTGCCGAACGCCGACGAGTGCACACGCCTGAGCGAGGGCGAGCAGGATGAGATCGAGATCCAGCGACTGGACGCCGGACACGTGCTGGCCAGCACCAGCTGCTTCATGGGGGCCTACAACTTCAGCAGCGGCTACTGGGTGGTGCAGGACAAGGCGCCGTACCAGGCAAACTTCGTGACCTCCGATGCGGAGGACTTCGATCGCGATGACGCCACGCTACGCGGGCGCTTCCGCGGGCGCGGGATCGGCGACTGCTTCTCCGGCCACGACTGGACCTGGGATGGCGCACGTTTCGTGAAGAGCAGCGAGTTCACCACTGGCCAGTGTCGCGGCGTAGCGGGCGGGCATTGGCAGCTGCCGACGGTGGTCAGCACGGTGAGGTGATTGTCTGCAGGGCTGTGCCCTGCCCGGCCCCTGTAGAGTCGAGCCATGCTCGACTGATCCCAACGTGCCAACCAAGGTTGGCACCTACTTGCCAATGGCCGATCCACTGCATCCACGCATGGCGTGGATCTACTGCGCTCGCGTCGGGGGTCGGCCGAGACCCCGCTCAGTCGTGCAGTTGGCGGGGCTTCTTCCAGAACTGCCAACGCTGGCGCTTGTCCAGATGGAACTGCAGGCCGTCCTCGAAATCCAGCACCAGACGCTGCAGCTCACCGCGCCGCAAGGCCACCAGCAGCGGGCGGATGGCATCGTTGCCCAGCTGCTGCAGCGAACGCAGCTGGCGCAGGTCGACCAGGGCATCGACGGACTGCTCGCCATCCACCGATACGCCGGCGGCCTGGGCCAGGCCCTGCAGCAGGGCATCGCGGCTGCGTACCTGCACATGCGGCGTGGTCACCGAGACCGGCATCACCCCGCCACCCCAGAACCACAGGGAGTTGATCGGCTGCTGGCCCTGCGCGGCACGCTGCTGGTTCCACGAATGGTTGTGCAGCAGCACCTGCGCCTCGGTCATCAGGGCACGCCAGCGCCGGCCGGCCTCGCCTTCGGGCAGGTGCGAGAACAGGTCATCGCCCAGCACGTCGTCGGGGCTGTCGAAGGTCGGCAGGTCGATGTCGATCGGCAGGCGCAGGTACCAGCGCGCCGGGTCCGGCGCATCCAGCACGAAGCCGGCATCGGCGAACAACGGCTGCAGCACCGGCAGCAGTGCAAGGCTGTCGGCCAGGGTTGGCCGCAGCGTCTCGCCGTAGCCCATCATCCGCGCACCGTGCATGTCCGGCACCATGCAGGCCGGATCGGCGCGCAGCCAGCAGGCTCCGGCGGCGTCACCGACATCGCGCTGGCGGGTAAGTGCGGCGACCGGCCACTGCGGCGCGGCCACGGTGAAGTGGCGCTGCAGCTGGGCGCGTTCGCCTGCGTCCCGCTGCACGGCGATGGCGCGGCCCAGGGCGCGCGCCACCTCGTCTGGCAGTGCAGCCGCTGCAAAGCGGCTGCGTGCCGGCAACAACAGGGTCGCCGTTGCCACCCGGTCAGGCCACGTAGCTGACGCTGACGATCTCGTACTCACGCTGGCCGGCCGGGGCGTCGATCACGATCGAATCGCCTTCCAGCTTGCCGATCATCGCGCGCGCCACCGGCGAGGAAATGGCGATCAGGCCCAGCTTGATGTCCGCTTCCAGGTCACCGACGATCTGGTACTTCTTTTCTTCGTCGGTTTCCACGTCGGCCAGGGTCACGCTGGCGCCGAACACCACCTTGGTGCCGGCATTGAGCTTGCTCACGTCGATGATCTCGGCGTGCGACAGCTCGCCTTCCAGCTGCTTGATGCGGCCTTCGATGAAGCCCTGTTCCTCGCGCGCGGCGTGGTATTCGGCGTTTTCCTTCAGGTCACCGTGCTCGCGCGCTTCGGCGATCGCGGCGATGACCTTCGGGCGCTTGACCGACTTCAGGTGATCCAGTTCATCGCGCAGCTTCTGCGCGCCCTTCATCGTGATCGGGGCTCTCATGCATTCAACTCCTTGTGCAGTTCCTGCAGCGACCAGACCGGGCCGGTGCCGCGGAATTCCAGTGAATCCACCAGCGCCTTGGCGCCGGCAATGGTGGTCGAATAGGTGACGCGGTGCTGCAGCGCCTCGCGACGGATCGAGAACGAATCGTTGATCGCGGCACGGCCTTCGGTCGTGTTGACGATGTAGACGATCTCGCCGTTCTTGATCGAGTCGACGATGTGCGGGCGACCTTCGACCACCTTGTTGATGATCTCGCAGTCCATGCCGTGCTGCTGCAGCCACGCGGCGGTACCACGGGTGGCGACCAGGCTGTAGCCACGCGCCAGCAGCGCCTTGGCCACCGGCAGCACGCGCTTCTTGTCCGGGTCGCGCACCGACACGAAGGCCTTGCCGACCGGCGGAGCCTTGATCCCACCGGCTTCCTGGGCACGTGCGAAGGCGGCGTTGAAGCTGCGGCCCACGCCCATCACCTCACCGGTGGAACGCATTTCCGGCCCGAGGATCGGGTCGACGCCCTGGAACTTGGCGAACGGGAAGATCGCTTCCTTCACCGAGTAGTAATCCGGCACGATCTCTTCGGTCGCGCCCTGCTCGGCCAAGGTTTTGCCGGCCATGCAGCGCGCGGCGATCTTGGCCAGGGCCATGCCGGTGGCCTTGGACACGAACGGCACGGTACGCGAGGCGCGCGGGTTCACTTCCAGCAGGTAGATGGTGTCATCGCCATCGTCGTTGGTCTGGATGGCGAACTGGGTGTTCATCAGGCCGACCACGTTCAGGGCCTTGGCCAGCTCCACCACCTGGCGGCGCAGCTCGGCCTGGGTCTTGGCCGACAGCGAGTACGGCGGCAGCGAGCACGACGAGTCACCGGAGTGCACGCCGGCTTCTTCGATGTGCTCCATCACGCCGCCGATCAGGACGTTGCCATCCTTGTCGGCGATGATGTCCACGTCCACTTCCACGGCGTTGTCCAGGAAGCGGTCCAGCAGCACCGGCGAATCGTTGGACACCTTCACCGCGTCGCGCACGTAGCGGGCCAGGTCGGATTCGCCGTAGACGATTTCCATCGCACGGCCGCCCAGCACGTAGCTCGGGCGCACCACCAGCGGGTAGCCGATCTCACGGGCCAGCAGCAGGGCTTCCTGGTCGTTGCGGGCGATGCGGTTCGGCGGCTGCTTCAGCTTCAGCGAATCAACCAGCTGCTGGAAGCGCTCGCGGTCTTCGGCCAGATCGATCGAATCCGGGCTGGTGCCGATCACCGGCACGCCGTTGGCTTCCAGCGCGCGCGCCAGCTTCAGCGGGGTCTGGCCGCCGTACTGCACGATCACGCCCTTCGGCTGTTCCAGTTCGACGATTTCCAGCACGTCTTCCAGAGTCAGCGGCTCGAAGTACAGGCGGTCGGAGGTGTCGTAGTCGGTCGACACGGTTTCCGGGTTGCAGTTGACCATGATGGTTTCAAAACCATCCTCGCGCAGCGCCAGTGCCGCGTGCACGCAGCAGTAGTCGAACTCGATGCCCTGGCCGATGCGGTTCGGGCCACCGCCGAGGATCATGATCTTGTCGCGGTTGGTCGGCGCGGCCTCGCACTCGTCCTCGTAGGTCGAGTACAGGTAGGCGGTACCGGTAGAGAACTCACCGGCACAGGAATCGACGCGCTTGTAGACCGGGCGCACCTTGTGCGCACGACGCAGCGCGCGGATGGCCGCTTCGTTGGTGCCGGTCAGCTGGGCCAGGCGGGCATCGGAGAAACCGGCGCGCTTCAGCTTGCGCAGGCGCGCGGCATCCAGTGCATCGATGCCACCGGCAGCGACTTCGCCTTCGGCCGCGATGATTTCCTCGATCTGGTCCAGGAACCAATGATCGATGAAGGACAGCGCGTAGATCTCTTCCACGCTCATGCCGGCGCGGAAGGCATCGGCCACGTAGAACAGGCGCTCAGGGCCCGGCGCCTTCAGCTCGCGACGCAGGGTTTGCAGGTCGTCTTCATTGGTCAGGTCCAGGCCGGTCGGGTCGAAGCCGACCTTGCCGGTTTCCAGGCCACGCAGGGCCTTCTGCATCGACTCCTGGAAGGTGCGGCCCATCGCCATCACCTCGCCCACCGACTTCATCTGGGTGGTCAGGCGGGCATCGGCGGCCGGGAACTTCTCGAAGGCGAAGCGCGGGATCTTGGTGACGACGTAGTCGATGGACGGCTCGAACGAGGCCGGGGTCAGGCCGCCGGTGATTTCGTTCTTCAGTTCGTCCAGGGTGTAACCCACGGCCAGCTTGGCGGCGACCTTGGCGATCGGGAAGCCCGTGGCCTTGGACGCCAGCGCCGAGGAACGCGACACGCGCGGGTTCATTTCGATGACGACCACGCGGCCGGTGGTCGGGTTGATGCCGAACTGCACGTTCGAGCCACCGGTGTCGACGCCGATCTTGCGCAGCACGGCGATGGAGGCATCGCGCAGGCGCTGGTATTCCTTGTCGGTCAGGGTCTGCGCCGGGGCCACGGTGATCGAGTCACCCGTGTGCACGCCCATCGGGTCCAGGTTCTCGATCGAGCAGACGATGATGCAGTTGTCCGCGGTATCGCGGACCACTTCCATCTCGAACTCCTTCCAGCCCAGCACCGACTCTTCGACCAGCACTTCGGTGGTCGGCGACAGTTCCAGGCCGCGGCTGACGATATCGACCAGCTCTTCGCGGTTGTAGGCGATGCCGCCACCGCTGCCGCCCAGGGTAAAGCTGGGGCGGATGATGGTCGGGTAGCCGACGCGCGTCTGGATCTCCAGCGCTTCGTCCAGGGTGTGGGCGACGGCTGCGGTCGGGCACTCCAGGCCGATCTCACCCATGGCGACGCGGAACAGCTCGCGGTCTTCAGCCATGCGGATCGCTTCGCGCTTGGCGCCGATCAGTTCGACGTTGTACTTCTCCAGCACGCCGTTGTCGGCCAGGTCCAGCGCGCAGTTCAGCGCGGTCTGGCCACCCATGGTCGGCAGCAGTGCATCGGGCTTTTCCTTGGCGATGATCTTCTCGACCGTCTGCCAGTTGATCGGCTCGATGTAGACGGCGTCGGCCATCTCCGGGTCGGTCATGATGGTGGCCGGGTTGCTGTTGACCAGCACCACGCGGTAACCCTCGTCACGCAGGGCCTTGCAGGCCTGGGCGCCGGAGTAGTCGAACTCGCAGGCCTGGCCGATGACGATCGGGCCAGCACCGATGATGAGGATGGTCTTGAGGTCAGTGCGCTTGGGCATTTTCTTCTCTAAGTCAGTACAGCGTGACAAGGGGGGTGATCGCACGCTGTCGATCAGGAATCTTGATCCGCAGCGCCGCGCCAGGGGCAGCAGCGATGCGGGGGCTTACGGTCCATCGCGACGCCACCGGCGGGCCGGCGGCGAACTGATCACGCCTTGCTCTGTTCCATCAGGGCGACGAAGCGGTCGAACAGCGGACCCACATCCGTTGGGCCGGGCGACGCTTCCGGGTGACCCTGGAACGAGAACGCCGGCACGTCGGTGCGGGCGATGCCCTGGTTGGTGCCGTCGAACAGCGAACGGTGGGTCACGCGCAGAGTCGCCGGCAGGGTCGATTCGTCGACCGCGAAGCCGTGGTTCTGCGAGGTGATCATCACCCGGCCGTCGTCCAGGTCCTGCACCGGGTGGTTGGCACCGTGGTGGCCGTGGCCCATCTTCATGGTCTTGGCGCCCGAGGCCAGACCCAGCAGCTGGTGGCCCAGGCAGATGCCGAAGGTCGGGATCTTCACGTCGATGAAGGTCTTGATCGCTTCGATGGCGTAGTCGCACGGTTCCGGGTCACCCGGGCCGTTGGACAGGAACACGCCGTCCGGCTTCAGCGCCAGAACCTCGGCAGCCGGGGTCTGCGCCGGCACCACGGTCACTTCGCAGCCGCGCTCGGCGAGCATGCGCAGGATGTTGGTCTTCACGCCGAAGTCGTAGGCCACGACCTTGAACCTGGCCGGCACGCTGACGAACGCGTTGGCGTCCAGGTCCAGCTGGCCTTCGGTCCAGGTGTAGGTCTTCTCGGTAGTGACGACCTTGGCCAGATCCATGCCCTTCAGCCCCGGGAACTTGCGGGCGGCTTCCAATGCCTTTTCCACGTCGATGTCGCCGGCCATCAGCGCACCGTTCTGCGCGCCCTTCTCGCGCAGGATGCGGGTCAGCTTGCGGGTGTCGATGCCGGCGATGGCGACCACGCCACGCTGGATCAGCCAGTCCTGCAGCGACACCTGGCTGCGCCAGTTGCTGGGACGGCGCGGCACGTCGCGCACGATCAGGCCGGCCGACCACACCTTGGACGCTTCATTGTCCTGGTCGGTCATGCCGGTGTTGCCGATATGCGGATAGGTCAGCGTGACCATCTGCCGGGCGTAGGACGGGTCGGTCAGCACTTCCTGGTAACCGGTCATGGCGGTGTTGAACACCACCTCACCGACGGACAGGCCGGGCGCGCCTACGGATTCGCCCTCGAATACGGTGCCGTCTTCGAGGACGAGGATTGCGGCTTGGGTCACGGAAATCTCACTTTGGCTACCGAGGGGGCTGCCGAAGTCACGCCTGCGCTTCACGGAAATCCGGTTGCAAAAAAGCGCGGACGTACGGTCTGGGACCGGTCCGGCTTTCGTGATTCGGCGAGTGCGAATTGTAGCGCTGCCGGGGCGCTCGCGCCAGCGGTTGTATCGCGTTATGAACAGGCGATTGCGTATTCATTTCAATCCGGCAGCGTATGCAGGCCATCTACGGTAGCGCCGGGCCATGCCCGGCGGAACTGACTAGGCC
>NZ_QETL01000083.1:0-17532 GCF_003105135.1 Stenotrophomonas sp. SPM
ATGGCTCGGCTCTACACGAGCGCCTGCATGCCTTCGACCGCCCTGATCCAGAACGACATCGTCGTCTTCGGTTTGATCGCCGCCACCCTCGGCGCCGTGTTCTGGACCGCCTCGCGCGAACAGGGGCTGTGGAAACGCTTCTACACCTTCGTGCCGGCCCTGCTGCTGTGCTACCTCATTCCCGGCATCTACAACACCATCGGCCTGATCGACGGCCAGAACACCAAGCTCTACAACCCCATCGCACGCGACATCCTGCTGCCGGCGGCGCTGATCCTGCTGACCTTGGCGGTGGACATCAAGGGCATCCTGCGGTTGGGCCCGAAGCTGGTGCTGATGTACCTGGGCGCTTCGGCCAGCATCATGCTCGGCGCGGTGGTGGCCTTCCTGGTGATGCGCGCGATCCATCCCGATACCGTGGCCGGCGACACCTGGGCCGGCATGGCCGCACTGGCCGGCAGCTGGATCGGTGGCGGCGCGAACATGCTGGCGATGCGCGAAGTCTTCGACGTCAACGCGACCACCTTCGGCCAGTTCGCCGTGGTCGATGTCGGCGTGGGTTACGTGTGGATGGCCGCGCTGATCTTCCTGGCCGGGCGTGCGGCGAAGATCGATGCGCGCAGTGGCGCCGATACCTCGGCGATCGATGAACTGAAGGAGCGCATCGCGCGCTTCCAGGCCGAGCACGAGCGCATTCCCAGCCTGACCGACCTGATGCTGATCGTGGCGGTTGCCTTCGGCGGCGTCGGCCTGTCGCACGCCATCGGCGCGCCGCTGGCGGCCTGGTTCAAGGGCAATGTGAGCTGGGCCTCGCAGTTCAGCCTGGATGCGCCGTTCGTGTGGGTGGTGGTGCTGTCGACCACGCTGGGCCTGAGCCTGAGCTTCACCCGCGCGCGCACTCTGGAAGGCGCGGGCGCCTCGCGCCTGGGCTCGCTGCTGCTGTACTTCCTGATCGCCTGCATCGGCATGCAGATGGACCTTCTGGCGCTGCTGGACCGCCCGTGGCTGTTCCTGCTCGGCATCATCTGGATCGCCGTGCACATCGCCCTGCTGTGGTGCCTGGGCAAGCTGCTGAAGGTGCCGTTCTTCTATTTCGCCATCGGTTCGCAGTCGAACATCGGTGGCCCGGCCTCGGCGCCGGTGGTGGCTGCGGCCTTCCATCCGGCATTGGCGCCGGTGGGCGTTCTGCTGGGCACGATGGGCTATGCCACCGGCACGTACCTGGCGTACATCGTCGGCATCACCCTGCGCGCGCTGGCGGGGCAGGGTTGATCCTGTAGAGCCGAGCCCATGCTCGGCTGCTTTGGGTTGTGCACTCGCGCTGGTAACGGCGAAGAGCAGCCGAGCATGGGCGCGGCTCTACAGTAGAGCCACGCCATGCGTGGATGCTTTACGCCACTGGCAACCCGCGTTCGAGCAACCACGCCCGCGCATCTTCCGCGTCCTGTTCGAACCAAGCCTTGGTCGACCCCAGCCGATACGTATACCCCCACGCATCCATGTCTGCCATCAGCTGCTCGCTGCCCACGCCGGGCAGCTGCCCGGCCAGCACGATCTGCAGGTAGCAGGTGGCATCTTCCTCGGGCACCGAGTCGGTGGCGTCGGTATGCACCTGCGCGCGCCGCTCCGGCGGCAGCACGATCAGGTGGCAGGCTTCATGCAGCATCGAATGCACCGGCGTATCGTCGCGCACGTAGACGTCGCTGGCGATGATGCCGGCCTCGGGTTCGCCCCAGTAGCTGCCGGGAATCGGCGCACCGGCCGCCACGTGGTGCAGGCGCAGGTCATGCGCGGCGAGCAGCCGCTGCGCATCGGCGAAGGCGATATCGCCGACGCGAGTGACGTTCGGTTCGGGTGCGGTGTCGGTCATGCGGGGTCACGCGGCCCCGCCCATGCAGGCACGGGCGGGGCAGGGGGTCAGGGTTTTTCCGGGCCTTCAGGCAGCGCCACGGAGATGTCCAGCACATCATGCTGGCCATCCTTCACCAGGTCGACCTTCACCGCGTCGACGTCGATGTTGACGTACTTCTTGATCACTTCCAGCAGCTCGCGCTGCAGCAGCGGCAGATAGTCCGGGCCACCGCGGTTGCTGCGTTCCTGCGCGATGATGATCTGCAGGCGGTTCTTCGCGGTTTCGGCGGTGGTCTTCTTCGCTTTGAGGAAATCGAACAGGCCCATGCTTACCCTCCGAACAGCTTGCTGAAGAAGCCCTTCTTCTCGACGTTGGTGAAGCGCATCGGGCGCTCTTCGCCGAGGATGCGTGCAACGGCATCGTCGTAGGCCTGGCCGGCGGCCGACTCCACGTCCAGGATGACCGGCTCGCCCTTGTTGGAGGCATTGAGCACGTCGCCCGATTCGGGGATCACGCCGATCGCCTTCAGGCCCAGCACTTCCTCGACGTCGGCGATGCTCAGCATCTCACCGCTTTCCACGCGCACCGGGGTGTAGCGGGTCAGCAGCAGGAAGGCCGGCACGTTCTGGCCCGATTCGGCCTTGTGGGTCTTCGAATCCAGCAGGCCGATGATGCGGTCCGAATCGCGCACCGAGGACACTTCCGGGTTCACCACCACCACGGCGCGGTCGGCGAAGTACATCGCCAGGAAGGCGCCCTTCTCGATGCCGGCCGGGGAGTCGCAGATGATGTAATCGAAGCCGTCGGCGGCCAGGTCCTTCAGGACCTTGCCCACGCCTTCCTGGGTCAGCGCATCCTTGTCGCGGGTCTGCGAGGCAGCCAGCACGTACAGGTTGTCGAAGCGCTTGTCCTTGATGAGGGCCTGCTTGAGCGTCGCTTCGCCGTGCACGACGTTGACGAAGTCGTACACCACGCGGCGCTCGCAACCCATGATCAGGTCGAGGTTGCGCAGGCCGACGTCGAAGTCGATCACGGCCACCTTCTTGCCGCGCCGTGCGAGGCCGCACGCCAGGCTCGCGCTGGAAGTGGTCTTGCCGACGCCGCCCTTGCCGGAGGTGACTACGATGATTTCAGCCAAAGGACTTCTCCTGATGATTCTGTTTTGGGGCTGCGTCAGTCCAGCGCAGCGATCTTGATCTGGTCCTGTTCCAGCCACACCTGCACGGCCTTGCCGCGCAGGTTGTCCGGCACATCGTCCAGTACCTTGTAGTGGCCTGCAATGGCGACCAGTTCCGCATGGAAATCACGGCAGAAAATACGTGCCGCGGTGTTGCCCTGGGCCCCTGCCAGCGCGCGGCCGCGCAGGGTCCCGTAGATATGAATGCTGCCGTCGGCGATGACCTCGGCGCCTGCGCCGACGGTGGCCATCACGGTCAGGTCGCAGTTTTCCGCGTACAGCTGCTGGCCCGAGCGCACGTTGCCCAGCTGCATGCGGCCCGGCTGCGGTGCGGCCGCATCGGCGGCGTTGCCCACCGGTGCGACGGGGGCCGGGGCCGGTTCGGCCTTGGCGGCACGACGCGGTTCCGGTGCGGGCGCGGGCGGCGGCGGGGCCGGTTCGGCCTCGGCACGCTCGTACTGCGCACGGAACTTGGCCAGCAGCGGCAGGCCCAACTGCTGCGAGAGCAGGTCGACCGCCGTGGTGCCATAGGCCAGCGCCACCGGCAGCACGCCGGCGCTGCGCAGGCCATCCACCAGCGCCTGCGCGGTGGCCGCGTCGGGCACCTGGCTCAGGCCGCCGAAATCGAGGATGACCGCCGCGCGGCCGAACAGCTTCGGCGCACGGTTCACGCGCTCCTGCATTTCCTGCACGAGGCGTTCGACATCAAGGGTACGGATGCGCAGGTTGGCGATGCCCACCTGGCCGATCTTCAGTTCACCGGCCTGTTCGTAATCGAAATTCACCGCCACGCTCAGGTCCCCGTCGGCCGCTGTGCCTGCACCGGCAGCTGCCGGTCACGCGCCCATGCCACATCCGGCAGCTTGCCGCCGTAGGTCTCGTGGACCCACGGGTAGCTGCACAGTTCCTTGGCCAGCATGCTGGCGCGCACGTCGACGTGCGGCATGGTGTTCTGGCCCAGCTCGCGGAAGCCGAAGCTGCCGTGGAAGAGCAGGGCGGCGTCGGCGCCGTGGTCCAGGAACACCTCGCAGGTCATCTGCGGGTAGCGCAGCTCGGCAAAGCTCTGCGCATCGGCATAGAACGCACGGCCGACGCCACCACCGCGACGGCGGCTGGCGACCACGATGCGGTCGATATAGAAGAAGGGCGTGGCCAGCTGCTGCTTGAACCAGGCGAAGTTGCTGCTGTCGTGCTGGCTGTCGCTGCCGAAGCCGATCAGGAAGCCGGCCAGGTTGCCGTCGCGCTCGGCGACGCGGAAATATTCAGCGGTTTCGTAGAACAGGTGCAGGCGTGCGGCATCCAGCGGAAGGATGGCCAGGCCAGCATTGTTGTTCAACGCCAGGACGGAATCGAGCTCGTGCTCGCGCACGTCGCGGATGACAATCGACATTGTGACTCCGTGGGGTAACGCGGTTGGTCCATCAACGGACCCTGCGCACGATTATTGCATGCCCGGGGCGGGCTGCGGCATGAACAGGGGGAAGGGCATGCATGACTTCCGCCAGAGTGCAGCAGGCAGGCTTCAACCGTAGAGTGCTGGCATGTTGGGAGTCCTCAGCCATACCCGTGTCCTGCGACTGGCCGGCCTGTTTACCTGGGTCATGGTCGGCCTGCCCCTGGCCTATTCGCAGTTCGAGAACCTGCATGCCCGTGCCGACATGGGCGGCTGGGCCGTGCTGCTGTTCCTGGCGTACCTGTCCTTTGGCGCGGCCTACTTCCGGCTGACCCGCTCGCTGCGCAGCGACAGCCACACCACCTGGCTGGACCGCGGCCTGCTGCTGCTGCTCACCGTGTCCGCGCTGGGGGTCAGCTTCCTCAGCGGCTCGGGCCTGGGCAGCATCCTGATGATGGTCGCCGCCGGGGTCATCCCGTGGATGCTGTCGGTGCGGCTGGGCGTGCTGTGGCTGCTGGTCAGCCAGCTGGCCGTGGCGCCGGTCTATTACATGCTGCTGCGCTTCCCGCTGTTCGAGGCGGTGATGCAGTCGCTGCTGTATGGCGGCTTCTCCATGTTCATCTTCGTGACCAGCCTGGTCGCGCGACAGCAGACCGAGGCCCGCGACGAGCAGCGCCGCCTGAACGCCGAGCTGCGCGCGACCCGCGCCCTGCTGGCCGAAAGCGCCCGGGTCAACGAGCGCACCCGCATCTCGCGCGAGCTGCACGATGTGCTGGGCCACCAGCTGACCGCGCTGACCCTGAACCTGGAAGTGGCCGGACACCTGGCCGAGGGCCAGGCGCTGGAGCACGTCAAGCGCTCGCATACCCTGGCCAAGCTGCTGCTGGGCAACGTGCGCGAGGTGGTCAGCCAGCTGCGCGAGACCGGCGCCATCGACCTGGCCGCCGCGCTGCGCCCGCTTACCGAGAACGTGCCCTCGCTGGACATCGTGCTGGACGTGGAGGAGCCGCTGAACGTGGAAGACCCGCAGCGCGCCCACGTGCTGCTGCGCTGCACCCAGGAGATCATCACCAACGCGGTGCGCCACGCCCAGGCGCGCCACCTGTGGATCCGGGTGTACCGTGAGGTGCCTGGCCTGGTGGTGGTGGACGCCCGCGACGACGGCGTCGGCGCACAGATGGTCAATGCGGGCAATGGCTTGCGCGGGATGCGCGAACGCCTGCAACAATGTGGCGGCCAGCTGCAGGTGGATACCCACCCCGGCGAAGGCTTCCGCCTGCGGGCCACGGTTCCGGCAACGGTACTGGCGGCCCTCACCGAGGTTCCTGAAGGAGTGCGTTGATGATTCGCGTCTGCCTGGTCGATGACCAAACCCTGGTGCGGCAGGGAATCCGCTCCCTGCTGGCGCTCGACGACGGTATCGAAGTGGTGGCCGAGGCCGCCGATGGCCGCCAGGCCGTCGAACTGGTGCCGCAGGTGCGTCCGGACGTGGTCCTGATGGACATGCGCATGCCGGTGATGTCGGGCCTGGAGGCGCTGCAGGTGCTGTCGCGCCAGGAACAGCTGCCGCCGACCATCATCCTGACCACCTTCGACGACGACCAGCTGGTGCTGGCCGGGCTGAAGGCCGGTGCCAAGGGCTACCTGCTCAAGGACGTCACCCTGGCGCAGCTGGTCGGTGCCATCCGCACCGTCGCCGACGGCGGTTCGCTGGTGCAGCCGGCGGTGACCCAGCGCCTGCTGTCGGGCCTGGAGCACATGCGCAACGACTTCGTCAGCCTGGACCGCCCGGACCCGCTGACCGACCGCGAGACCGAGATCCTGCGCCTGATGGCCAGCGGTTTCTCCAACAAGGAGATCGCCAATTCATTGGGGGTCGCCGAAGGGACCATCAAGAATCACGTGTCCAACATCCTGTCCAAGCTGGGGGTGCGCGACCGCACCCGCGCCGTGCTGAAGGCGTTCGAACTTCAGCTGGTCTGAAAAAGTCCTTTTGCGACAACGATTTGGGCCAGGCCCGGGGCGCCGGAGCAGGGTGCCCCCTACTTGCGGGGGCCCCGGATGCGTTACTCTTCAAAATCTTTGTCCATACAAATCCGCAGCCGGCACGGAAACCGGTGCGCCAATCCGATAAACAATGCCTGCGAAGCCTGCTAGGATTGGCGCTTCGCTTCAATCAACCCGGCCGTGGGATCGGCCCCGGAGACTCTCTGAATGACCCGTATTATCGAGTTCCTGATCGCCTTGGGGATCGTGGCTGGCCTGTTCGTCATTATTGGCGTCTGTCTGCCGGGCGAGCGTCACATCACCGAAAGCATCGAGACCAACCGCAAGATGACGATCGTGTACGACACGGTCAACAGCCTGCGCCGCTTCAAGGACTGGAACCCGCTGGTACTGCGCGATCCCGCCGTTGATCTGAAGCTGTCCGGCCCGGCCTCCGGCGTCGGTGCCACTCTCGACTTCTCCTCCAAGGACCTGGGCAACGGTTCCTGGAAGATCACCGAGTCGGAAGAGAACAAGCGCGTTGTGATTGCCGTCGAGGACCCGACCAAGGGCCACGACAAGGTGACCACCTTCACCCTGGAGCCGACCGGCAAGGGTGGCCGCAACGTCAAGATCACCCAGGATTACTCGGTGAAGTACGGCTTCGACCTGTTCGGCCGCTACGCAGGCCTGTATGTCAGCCGCCAGATCGGCGATGACATCAAGATGGGTCTGTCGCGGATGGCGAACATGCTGGCCACCGTGCCGAACGTCGACTACCGCACCGCCGAAGCCCCGCTGACCGATCTGGCGATCGTGGAAGTGCCGGCTGAAGACCTGCTGGTCGTCAACGCCGGTAACGTCGACCGCGGCGAGGCCACCATCACCAAGTCCATCAAGGACAACCAGGA
This sequence comes from Stenotrophomonas sp. SPM, assembly GCF_003105135.1. Lineage (NCBI taxonomy): Bacteria > Pseudomonadati > Pseudomonadota > Gammaproteobacteria > Lysobacterales > Lysobacteraceae > Stenotrophomonas > Stenotrophomonas sp. SPM. The sequence goes on from NZ_QETL01000083.1 coordinate 7,320, forward strand.
GTGGATCAAGCGCGTGATGGAGGCCAATGGTCTCGAAGCCGCTGGCCCGTTCCGCATCATCACCACCGATTTCGGTGCTGAGAAGTACGCCTTCGACATCGCCCAGCCGGTGAAGAAGAAGGGTACCGAGGGCACCGCCGCTGAAGAACTCAGCGTCAAGATCGACGGTGGCGCACCGGTGAAGTACGTCCGCGTTGCTCCGCATCGTTCGGCCCACGCGGCCTACACCGGCCACATGGCTGGCCTGGACATCGCCCGCAACGCCCTGCGTGCCTGGGCTGTGACCAACGGTTCGGAAGTGGTCGATCGCCCGTACGAATCCTGGAAGGACGGTCTGGAAAAGTCGTTCACCCCGGAAGGTACCTACGACATCTACTGGGCCGTCAAGTAAGCCTCGGCTGACCCATGTAATGTTGGATACGAAAACGCGCCGCTTCCTGCGGCGCGTTTTTTTTGATCTGCGCCCCGTGGGGCGCTGCGCAAGGAGCAGTCATGTTCAATCCGGAACGACGCGCGCGTAAGCCTTCCCTGCTGGCCTGCCTGGGCGCGCTGCTGGCCGCGGCCTCGATCGGCCTGTCCGCCTACGCGGCGCACGGCGTGGCCGATCCGCTGGCCCAGCAGCATCTGAACATGGCCGCGCTGTATGCCTTCGCCCACGGCGCGGTGCTGCTGGCGCTGGGCCCGCGCCAGCAGGGGGCCATCGCCCACCTGGGCCTGTATGTGCTGTTGCTGGGCGTGCTGCTGTTCTCCGGCAGCCTCGCCGGTGCGGCCCTGTTGCAGTGGCCGACGCGGCTGGCGCCGGTGGGCGGCACCACGCTGATGGCAGGGTGGGTGCTGCTGGCGATCAACGCGCTGAGGCGCTGAACGCCGTTGCGACTTCGGCCGCCGGGCACGGCCCGGCGCTACCGGGTGGGTCGGCGTGATCCGTGTAGCGCCGAGCCTGCGCTCGGCTGCATTTGATCGGAGCCGAGCATGGGCTCGGCTCTACAGTGAGCCTTTCCAGCACCAGTGCCACGGCTCGTAGACGATGCCGTGCGGGTTGTCGCGGGGGTAACTCAGGCTGAAACCATGCGTGCCGGCATTCGCCTGCAGCCAGGCAAACGCGTCCGTTGCTTCGAAGGTTTCCTCGGCCGGGGCATCGCCCGGCGTGCCGATGTCCAGGGCATGGCCGCTGTGGTGTTCACTGAACCCCGGTGCCGCGTTGACCTTGAGGATTTCGGCCACGCTCAGCCCGCGCGCGAGTTTCCGTTCGAAGATGCCCAGCTGGTAAGCGTGGCTGCGGAAGCCAGAGATCGCATCCAGGGCCACCCCATCCCGCGCGGCATGCAGGCGCATGCGGCGCCAGCCCTGCGCGGCGCCACGGCGCAGCCACAGCGGTCGGCCGAAGCGGTCGCGGCCAGCAGAATGCAGCACGCAGGGTTCGGCCTCCAGCGCCAGACCGCTGTCCTGCGCGTATTCCTGCGCATCCAGCCCCAGCTGCTGCAGGCGCTGCTGCAGGCCGGCCAGCGGCAGCCACTGTGCGTCCAAGGTCGCCGCAAATGGGCGCGCTGCGGCAGCGCCGTCCAGCAGCGCCAGCGCGTCCTCCACGCCGGGTTCGCGCGGCAGGTGCGGCACCAGCGAATGCACGCCCTGCGGCAGCACCGCCGCCAGATAGCGGCCATCGCGCTTGCGCCGCAGCACCCAGCGCGCACGCGCAAGCAGGCGCGCATCGAGGTTGCTGCGCGCACGCAGCAGGTTGGCCGGCCACAGTTCCACGGCCTCGGTGTTGATCAGCAGGGGGGCATGACGGTGCATGCCCGCAGCTTACTGCGGTGGCGGGGTGGCAGCCACCTTGCGCAGCGCGTCCAGCAGGGCCTGCGGCCGGTCCAGGCTGAGCAGCAGGGTGCTGCCGCCGCGCACGGGAATGACCAGGGTCTGCTGGCGATCAGTGACCAGAGCAAAGCCCTTGCTGCCGCCCTGCAGCCGGAAGTGCCCCGAGTAGAAGCCCGGCATCGAGTAGCCGTTGGTCTTCATGTGCAGGCCATAGCGGCGGTCGCGGCCAAGGTCGACCACCTCGGCCTGGTCCAGCTGCATATGTGCCACCGGCGTGCGGCGACGGTACAGGGTCGAGCGCACGTCCAGCACATCGCCCGCCAGGCTGACCCGGCGGCGGAAGAACGCGACGCCCAGGCCCGCACCGATCAGCACCAGCGTCGCCAGGCTCCAGGCCGCGCTGCCCCACATCCGGAAGAACGGCGGCGACAGGGTGATCTCCATCCACGGCGCATCGGCGGGTGCGTCCTTCAACTCGGCCCAGACGCAGAGGGCAAAGACCACCAGCAGCGGACCGAGGACCCACAGCACGCGCAGCGGCGAACTCTCTGCAACGTCGAACGTGCGCGGATCGCTGCCGCTCATCGCTGTGCCTCCACCCAGTGCGCGACATCGGCGATCAGCGCCGGGTCAACGTGCCCGGGCTGGGCGTACTCCTTCAGCGAGCTCGGACCGCTGCCGGCCACGCCGATATGGTTGAGGGCCGGGTAGGCCTGCCACTGCACATCCTTGCGGCCCTGCAGTGCCTGCTTCCACAGCTGCCAATCGGCATCGGGTACCTGGAAATCGCGGCCACCGTGCAGCATCAGCAGCGGCGTGCGCAGTGCCTTGGCATCGGCCCGTGCGTTGACGGCTTCGATGCTCTTCCAGAACGTCTGCGGCACGCCCAGCGGCAGTTCGCTGGCGGCGACCGGCGCGCTGCCACGGGCGGCGGCGATCTGGGCGTCCAGCTTGTCCAGAAAGGCCTGTTCCGGCGCGCTGATGTCACCGTCCAGGCTGAGCAGGTAGCGGTTCTGCTCGGGCAGCAGTTCCAGCAGGGTGCGTGCCGGTGCCGCCCACAGGATCGCGCCGCGCGCCTGCCGCCAGCGGCTGGCGATACGCGGGGCCAGCATGCCGCCCTGGCTGTGGCCGAGCACGAACACGCGGCGGCCATCGATGCGCGGATCGGCGGCGAGCGCGGTCAGTGCGGCCACCGCGTCATCGGTGGTTTCGTCATCGACGGTGAAGCTGCCGCCCTGGAAATCCTGCGGGCGGGCGAGGGTGCGCTTGTCGTAGCGCAGCACCGCGATGCCCTGCGCGGCCAGGCCGCGGGCGATGTCGAGGAACGGGCGGCTGGCGCCGATCGTTTCGTCACGGTCCTGCGGGCCCGAGCCATGCACCAGCAGCACCGCCGGGAATGGCCCCTTGCCCTTCGGCAGGGCCAGCGTGGCCGGCAATGCGCCGCGCGCCTGCGGCACGCTGAAATCGGCCTCGCTGTAGTTCGCGTCGGCCGGCGGCGGCGCTGCCTTGGCTGCGGGGGCAGGGCGCAGCATCAGGCCGGCGACCTTGTCCTGCGCGTCCACCGCCACCTGCGCGACCACCGCACCGCTGGCGAACTGCAGCGGCACCTCCACCACGTGCACGCCCTGTTGCTCGCTGCTGTGGGCGGCGCCGCGCTGCTTCAGCTCACCCAGCGAGTGCCACAGCCCCTGCAGCTTGTCGGCCGGTACGGCGCGGGCCATCTGCGGGGTGAACATTGCTTCGGCCTCGGCCATGCGCCCGGCCTGCAGATGGTCCAGCAGCTGCGAGGCCACCTGCTGCGGCTCGGCGGCGAGGGCACCGCCGCTGAAGGCGGCCAGTGCGACGGCAAACAGGGAGGGGCGCAGGCGCATGGTTACTGCTCCTTCTTGAAGACCAGCATGGCCGGGCGCATCGGCGCCGGGATGATGATGTTGACCAGTTCCCAGCCGAGCTGTCCCTGGCGGCTCAGTTCGGCCTGGATGTCCTCCGGCTTCTGCAGGCCCATCAGCGACGTTTTGACTTCAACGGTCAGGTAGCTCCAACGCTTGCTCATTCCTTGTCCTCCGACGATGGCTTGGGTTTCGGCAGCCGTCCTGCCTTGCGCAGGGCGTCGCGCAGCACGTATTCGATCTGCGCGTTGAGGCTGCGCAACTCGTCGTCAGCCCAGCGCTGCGCGGCGGCCAGGACATCGGCGTTGATACGCAGCGGGTAGGCTTTCTTCTCACTCATGCAAGCTCCTGGCGGGGCGGTGGGGGCGCCCCGTTGCGAGGGTTCAGTACAGCGAACCAGCGTTGACGATCGGCTGGGTGCCGCGGTCCGAGCACAGCACGGTCAGCAGGTTGCTGACCATGTGCGCCTTGCGCTCTTCATCCAGCTGCACCACGCCGTTCTTCTGCAGTTCGGCCAAGGCCATTTCAACCATTCCCACCGCACCGGCGACGATGCGGGTACGCGCGGCGATCACCGCGTTGGCCTGCTGGCGCTGCAGCATCGCCTGGGCGATCTCGGCGGCGTAGGCGAGGTGGCTGATGCGCGCGTCGATCACCTGCACGCCGGCGTCGGCCAGGCGCTCGGCCAGCTCGTTCTTCAGGTGCTGGGAAATCTCGCTGGCGTGGCTGCGCAGGGCCAGCTGGCCCTCTTCATGCTGGTCGTACGGGTAGCTGGTGGCCATCGCGCGCAGGGCGGATTCGGACTGGATGTGCACGAAGCTCTCGTAATCGTCCACGTTGTAGACCGCCTCGGAGGCATCGATCACCTGCCAGACGATCACCGCGGCGATCTCGATCGGGCTGCCGTCCAGCTCGTTGACCTTCAGCTTGCCGCTTTCGAAGTTGCGCACGCGCTGGCTGACCCGGCGCTTGCTGTAGAAGGGGTTGTTCCAGCGCAGGCCGTTGTCCTTGACGGTGCCCACGTACTTGCCGAACAGGCTCAGCACCGCCGCCTGGTTGGGCTGCACGGTGTACAGGCCGGCCATGGCGAAGATCGACAGCGCGGCGATCAGCAGCCCGCCGAACAGCATCAGCAGGTTGGGCGAGCCGGTGCTGGCCTTGGCCGCGACGCCGAGCACGAACAGCCCGCCGCCAGCCAGTGCGACCAGCAGGGCGCCCGCCAGCATGCCCAGGCCGTTGAGGGAGGAGAGCGACTTCTCTTTCATGGCAGTACGTCCTTGAGGGTTCGAAAGAACGATATCAAATTGATATCAACCCACAAGTGCCGTTCGTCGGCTGGCCGGGACAGACCGGCTAGAATGCCCACCCGCCTTCACATCGCTGCCGGACCCCCGCCATGGCCAAGCTTGGAACCCCGTTGTCCCCCTCCGCCACCCGCGTACTGCTGCTGGGCTCGGGCGAACTTGGCAAGGAAGTGGCCATCGAACTGCAGCGCCTGGGCGTGGAGGTCATTGCCGCCGACCGCTATGCCGATGCCCCGGCCATGCAGGTCGCACACCGCTCGCACGTGATCGACATGCTCGACGCGATGGCGCTGCGCGCGCTGATCGCCCAGGAACAGCCGCACCTGGTGGTGCCGGAAATCGAGGCCATCCACACCGAGACCCTGGTCCAGCTGGAACAGGAGCAGGGCCTGCGGGTGATCCCGACCGCACGCGCCGCACGCCTGACCATGGATCGCGAAGGCATCCGCCGCCTGGCCGCCGAGACCCTGGGCCTGCCGACCTCGCCGTACCGCTTCGTCGATACCGAAGCCGAGTACCGCGCCGCCGTGGCCGCCATCGGCCTGCCGTGCGTGGTCAAGCCGGTGATGTCGTCCTCGGGCAAGGGCCAGAGCACCCTGCGCAGCGAAGCGGATATCGCCCCGGCGTGGGACTACGCGCAGACCGGCGGCCGTGCCGGTGCCGGCCGCTGCATCGTCGAAGGCTTCATTGATTTCGATTACGAGATCACCCTGCTGACCGTGCGCCATGCCGGCGGCACCTCGTTCTGCGCGCCGATCGGCCACCTGCAGAAGGACGGTGACTACCGCGAAAGCTGGCAGCCGCAGCCGATGTCCAGCGCCGCGCTGGCGCGTGCGGAGGAGATCTCGCGCGCGATCACCGACGATCTCGGTGGCTGGGGCCTGTTTGGCGTCGAGCTGTTCGTGAAGGGCGACGAGGTGTGGTTCAGTGAAGTCTCGCCGCGCCCGCACGACACCGGCCTGGTGACCCTGGTCTCGCAGGAGCTGAGCGAATTCGCCCTGCACGCACGCGCGATCCTGGGCCTGCCGATTCCGGTGATCCGCCAGAGCGGTCCGTCGGCCTCGTGCGCGCTGCTGGCGCATGGCGAAGGCGTGCCGTACTTCAACAACGTGGCCGCCGCGCTGCAGGTGCCGGACACCGCCGTGCGCCTGTTCGGCAAGCCGAGCGTGCATGGCCACCGCCGCGTGGGCGTGACTCTGGCGCGCGCCGGGACCATCGACGAAGCCCGCGCCATCGCGCGTGATGCCGCCGAAGCCATTGGCGTCGAACTGCGCCCGTAAAACGGTAGCGCCGGGCCATGCCCGGCGGCCGCATCCCGGTGGGTACCGACCGTTGGTCGGTACGTTTTCCATGCAGTCGACTAACAGTCGACTCTACTTCACATCCACCCACACCAGGTGGTGGTCGCTGCCGTCGGCGATCTTCGCTTCCGGGCTTTCATTGGCCGGCCAGAAGATGCCGCTGCCGACGTACTCGAAGCCGGCCGAGGGCAGCACGTAATCCAGGCGCATGGTGCCGGACTTCGGGCCGAAATCGCCGGTGGCGTGGAACGGCGCGCCCTTGCGCAGGATGCCCTTGGCCGCATAGGCCAGGCTGGTCTGCTCGCCACCGACGCTGCGCGGGGTGGGGTAGCGCAGCACGCGCGGGTTCTCGATCAGGTTGACGATGGCCTCGTGCCGACCGTCGCCGTCCACCGGGTCGTTGTTCAGATCGCCGAAGATCACAAAGCGCGCATCCTGGGCCAGGCCGCCGCAGTGGCCCTTGTCATCGCACAGCCAGGGCTTGTCGCCGGCCGACAGGTATTCCTGCCACAGGCGCAGTTCGTCGTGGTTGCGCGCGGCATTGCGCTTTTCCGGGCCGTCGAACACCGGCGGCGTCGGGTGCGAGACCAGCGCGTGGACCACGCCGGCCGGGGTCTTCACCGGCACGTCCCAATGCGACTTCGAGGACAGGCGCAGCTGCGACCACACCTGGTCGCTGTAGAAGCTCTTGCCGGTGCGCGGGTCGACCGGACGGATCGCGCCGGGCATCGTGCTCCACTTCAGCAGCTGGAAGCTGCGCACCTTGGCTTCGTCGATCGGGTAGCGCGACAGCACCAGCATGCCGTACTGGCCCGGGTGCAGGCCGTAGCCCCAGGCGTCGTTGCCACGGCTGCGGCCTTCGCCGCCAACCGTGCCGTTGCCGTCCAGGTCCAGGCCGCTGGGCACGCCGGTGTTGACCGGGGCCAGGTAGCGGTAGGCGAAGTGCAGCGGCTTGCCGCCGCCGGGCTGGGCCACTTCCAGGTAGCGCTTCTGGAACAGGTCGGCGGCGCGGTGGGCGTCGTCGAAGTCGAATTCGTTCAGCAGCACCAGGTCCGGGCGCACCTGCTGCAGCACCGCGGCGATCTTGCGCGCATGCTCGCTGTTGCCTTCCAGTTCCTTGATCAGGCCACCGGCATCATCCGAATACAGCGAGGTGTTGTAGGTGGCGAGGCGCAGCGTCGAGGACGGCTTTTCGGTCATCTCAGGGGACTTGGCGAAGGCGGGGGCGCTGGCGCCGCAGAGCAGGGCCAGGGCGAGGATCAGGGGATGGCGGCGGGTGATGTTCATGGGCCGTATTGTGCACCCGGCCTGGTGTCAGCGGTTTGTCAGCGTCCGTCCAGATCGCTGTCGAAATCATGCCAGCGGCGGCCGTCATAGGCCTCCAGCGGGCGGTAGCGGCGCTTGTAGTCCATCTTCTGGTGGTCGCGGATCCAGTAGCCGAGGTACAGGTGTGGCAGTGCCTCGCGCCGGGCCCATTCGATCTGCTGCAGGATGGCGAAGGTGCCCAGGCCGCGCGCGGCATGGTCCGGGTCGAAGAAGGTGTAGACCGCCGACAGGCCGTGTTCGGTCACGTCGGTCACCGCCACACCCAGCAGCTGGCTGGGCTGGCCGTCATGGCCGGGCAGGCGCATCTCCAGGAAGCGGGTATGCGACCAGCTGCCGATCAGGAACTGCTCGAACTCGTGCGGTCCGTGGTCATCCATGCCGCCGTTGGCGTGGCGATGGGTCAGGTAGCGGTGGTACAGGTCGAACAGGTCCTGGCGCGGCATGGCGGCGGTGATGCGCACCTCCAGGTCGGCATTGCGCGCGGCGCAGCGGCGCTGGCTGCGGTCGGCGGCAAAGCGCGCCACCGGGATGCGCACGGCTACGCAGGCATGGCACTGCGCGCAGTGCGGGCGGTAGACCAGGTCGCCACTGCGGCGGAAGCCCCAGCTCAGGGCCAGCGGGTACAGCCCGCCCAGGCGGCGGTCCTGCGGGTCCAGCACCAGATCGCGCGCAACGCGGTCCGACCAGTACCCGCAGGGGTGCTCGCCGGTCTGGAACAGTCTCAGTTCGTCGTCTCTGTCGCCGTGGATCGCCATGGGCACAGCATAGCCCCAGCGTGTCGCAATGGCCGCGACTGTCCGCCGGATGAACGGAACTGGCAGCTGCGTCAACCGATGTCGTGGTCGGGCGTTGTTGTCTCCCGAGGGTGAAGTGATCACCTCGACGCAATGACGCAATCCCCTTACCAGGAGTGACTCCATGATCCGTACCCCCCTGCTGCTGGCCCTGCTGCTGGGCACCTCCGCCACCGGCATCGCCCTGGCCGCCGATACTCCGGCCGACCCGAATGCCCCGGCGCAGCGTCATGCCAAGCTGGACACCAATGGCGATGGCGTCATCGACCGCAGTGAAGCCGCCGCGAACCCGCGCCTGGCCGCGAAGTTCGACGAGCTGGACAAGAACAAGGATGGCAAGCTGTCGCGTGACGAGCTGCCGCGCTGGAAGCACGGCCGTCGTGGTGGCCCGGGCGCCTGGATGGCCAAGCTGGACGTGAACAAGGACGGCCGCATCAGCCGTGAGGAAGCGAAAGCCGACCCGCGCCTGGCCGCGCGTTTCGACCAGATGGACGTCAACAAGGACGGCTACCTGGACAAGGCCGACCGCGAGCTGCGCATGAAGCAGCACCGTGACGCCTGGTTCGCTGCCGCCGACACCAACAAGGACGGCCAGCTGAGCAAGGCCGAGTTCGATGCCGCCAAAGGCCCGATGCACGGTGGCCCGCGCCACGGCGGCCCGCGTGACGGTGGCGCACCGGCGCCGCAGCGCTGAGGGTCGACGCAGTGAATGACGACAACGCCGGCAGACTGCCGGCGTTGTCCGTTATACGTTTCCGCTGCGCATCAGCGTATACACCACCAGGGCGATCACGAAGACGTTCGCGCCGATGATGCCGGTGCGCCCGTAGACGGATTCGTATTGCCAGTTGGTTCCGCTGCGGCCGCGCCGCGCCGAATCACGCGCGATCATGGGGGCCATCACGCGCTGCAGCGGCACCAGACACTGGTAGTTCACCGTACCCAGGCCGATGACGAGAATGGCAAGTTGCAGCCACAGCGGCACCTGCAGCATCAGCGAAACCAACAGGCTGGTGCAGACGACCATCGCAGTGAACGTATTGAGGTGCACGAAACGTCGCACGGCCGCCCGTTCCTGCGGGGTGTCTGCAAAGCGCAGCAGGAAGCGGCCGCCGAGATAGCTGCCGGCGACGCCGCCGATCACGCCACCGGCAATGGCGCCCCAGTTGCTGGCGGGAATCAGGTGCAGCTGGCTGGCAGCGGCGGTCAATGAACCCATGGCGGTACCTCCGGCGGCACTCACGCCGCCCAGGCCCAGCTTGCTGCCGCCCACGCCCACCCCGGTGCCCAGCAGGATCGCTGCGCTGGCCGTGCCCGGTGCAGCGATCAGCACCATCGACACCACCGTTGTCGCAAACGCGGCACTGGGCGCACTGCTGCGGGCGAAATCGCCGAAGCGCTGCAGCAGGCCGTCGCGCACCTGCGCGCGTGCACGTGACAGGCGCTTGCGCACGGCCGCATCGCTGAGTCCCAGCAGGTCAGCCACCTGCTGGGAGCGCTGGCCTTCGCGGTAGTAGAGCAGCAGCACTTCGCGGCTGTCGCTGGGCAGGGCCGAGATGATGTCCTCGGCGGCCACTTCTTCTTCCAGCCGCTGCAGGCGGTCGGCGGCACCCGGCGTCGGGTCGGCGGCGATGCCCAGCGCGACCTCGGCGGCGTCGCCGGTCAGCGGGCGGCCGCGCTGCGCGCGCAGCCAGTCGCGGGCCAGGTTGCGGGTGATCTGCCGCAGCCAGGGCAGGAAGCTGGTCGAGCTGCGCAGCTGGTGCAGCTGCTGCCAGCCTTTGACGAAG
>NZ_QETL01000084.1:0-17502 GCF_003105135.1 Stenotrophomonas sp. SPM
CTGCGCAAAGGGCTCTGACCCCTGCCTGCCCTCACGCCGCCGCGCGCAGCGCCTGCAGCAGCCCTTGTCCCGCCTCGCTGTGGAACCACGCCGGGTGTCCCAGCATGAACGGCTGCCAGGCCACGTCGGCATTGGCGGTGGAGCCGGTGATGCCTTCGAAGTACTCCACTTCGGACAGTGCGAAGTCGAAATGGACCATCGGCAACAGGTCGGCCAGCAGCTGCACGCGCCCGGCCGACAGCGGCAGCACCTCGCGGTAGCCCTGCAGCAGGGCCAGGGCGATGTCGATGCGCACGGCGTCGTCGCCGCGTTCCAGTTCCAGCCAGGCCACGGCGTTGCGCTCGATGGCGGTGGCCAGGTCGAACAGTGCGCTGGTGGGCGAGGCCAGGCCGAAATCCAGCACGGTGGCCACCGCGCTGTCGGCATCCCACAGCAGGTTGGAGACGTGCCAGTCGTTGTGCGCCCACAGCCGTGGCTCGTCGCGCAGGCGCGCCGGCAGGCCCTCGTGCCAGGGCAGCACCTCCGCGCGCAGCTGTGCCTGCCAGGGAATGCGCGCCAGGTAGCGCCCCAGGCCGGGCCGGTTCGGCAGGTCTGCCTGCAGCGTGGCGATGGGATCGTCGGCGCGGATCAGGTCGTCGCGCGCCACCAGGATGTGGGTGCTGCGCTGGGGCGCGTGGAAACTGGCCGAGGCCTGGTGCAGGCGCGCCAGCATCCGCCCGGCCTGCAGCGCCTGCGCGGTGTCGGTCAGCAGCGACCACGACACCGCATCGCGGTACAGATCCGCGCCGGCGCCGGCCGCGTGCAGCTCGTAGGTCCACGGCCCGTGCTTGACGGCGGTCGCGCCGTCAGCGGCGGCCAGCACCTGCACCACCGGCACGCCATGCGCGGCCAGATGGGCGATGAAACGGTGTTCTTCCTGCAGGCAGGCCGCGTTGCGCACGCTGTGGTGGTGGCGCTTGATGAACACCCGGCCCATCGCGCCCTGCACGATCGCCGCCGCCGACAGTGGGCGCGGGCTGTGCCAGTGCAGCGTGCTGTCCGCCGCCAGTGCCGGGTACTGCGTGCACAGCCACGCCACTTCGTCGGCGCGGATCGCCGGCCAGTCGGCAGCGACCTCGTCGTTGTTGAGGCCCTGCACGCGATGGGGGGAAGAAGTCATGCCGCAGCCGCTGCCCGGAAAGGAGTCACCAAGGCTGCGCATTCAACGCCATGGGCGCTGCCGGCGCAACCTGCGCGGGACAAACGAAAACGGGCAGATCCAGGATCTGCCCGTTGCCGGAATCATCAAGCGGCGGCGCGCTTACCAGCCGCGATGACGGCCGCGGTCGTGGTAGTGGCGGCGGTCATGGCCACGGTCGTGGTAGCCGCGGCTGTAACCCCGGTTGTAACCGCGATCGTAGCGACGGTTGTCGTAGCGACGGTCATAGCGGCGATCGTGGTGGTCCTTGGTAGTCAGGTTGCCGATGGCACCACCGGCCACCGCGCCACCGACGGTCGCGGTCGGGTCGCCGTTGGAGATCAGATGGCCGGCCACGCCGCCCACCACCGCACCGACCACGGTGCGCTTGTCCTTCCTCGACATCGCGCTGGCATCGCTGACCACCGCGACGCCGGCCAGCAGGGCAAGGGCCATCGCCAGGCCACGGAAGCTGATTGCGGACGTACTGATCATGTTCGGTTCTCCTGTCTGGGGCTTGCCACGGTGGGCAGGGAGGGCGGAGGCGCCCTGGCTGCCGTGCTGTCCAAACTGGTCTTCCAACATTGTCGGAACATTGCGCTTGGGCAGCCTGCGGCGTGCGTATTCATCTAGCGTCATGGGCGATGAAGCGCACCTGAAAATCCGCCTGAACGGGAGCTGCAGCACGCGCGGCCGACATCATTCCTTCAGGAAAACAGGAACAGGGTCAGAGCCCTTTCCTGCGGAAAGGGATCCGACCCCGCCTGGATCAGTGGCCCATCGCGCGCTGGGTCTGGCGCTGCTGCTCCTGGTGCTGCTGGCTGTCCTGCTGCAGCACGTTCGGTGCACCCTGCACCGCGCCGCTGTTCAACGCCATGCTCTGTTCGCTGGCGGCCTTCACGTCCACCGCCGCACGCATCGCGGCCGGGTCGTTCATCGCGCCCTGCACGGCGAAAAGGCGCTCGCCGTTGGTGCTGGGCACCACCGAATCAATGCGCTGCAGGCCGGCTTCGTGCGACTGGCGGGTCAGCGATGCGGCAGCGGCTTCCAGCGAATGGCGATCCTTGAAGGTGCCGGCCGGCAGCTGCTCCAGGCTGTTCACCGCCTGGTTGTACATCGGGTTGCGCGGGTGGCGCTCGTCGTTCAGCAGTGGGCGTTCGCGTGCTTCCTGCATCGCGCCCTGGGTCTTCGGGCCGATGATGCCGTCCACGGCCAGGCCGTTGTCCTTCTGGAACTGGCGCACCGCCGCTTCGGTGTTGCGGCCGAACTTGCCGTCCTCGAACAGCGGCTTGCCGTCGGCACCGACATAGCCCAGGTGGCCGAGATTCTCCTGCACCTTGCGCACGCCTTCGCTGTGGTCGCCCTGGCGATGGATCTCGTTGCGTGCGGGCTGCGGTGCGGCCGCGGTGGCCTGTGCCGGCGCGTCCTTGCGCTGGCCCTGCTGCTGCGTCTGGGTATGGGTCTCCAGCAGGTCACGCGCCTTGTGCAGCGGATCGGAGGCGAACAGCTTCCAGTTCGGGTGGTTCTGCACCTGCTTCAGGTAGTCCTCCACCGGCATGGTGTGCACGCCCTGCTTGCCGGTGGACTGGCTGATCAGCAGCTTGTCGGTGTTGGGATCGCGCACCACCATCACGATGTGGTCGATGCCGTTCCAGTGCTCGTGCTTGGTCTTGGCCGTATCCAGGCCGATCACCATGCCTTCCTTCAGCGCACCCGGCTTGAGGATGTCGTCGCGCTGCAGCAGCACGCCCGAATCCTTGTAGGCCTGCTGCACGATGCCGCCGGAGCCGGCGAAGCCCAGCTTGATGCGGTCCGCATCACCGTAGACGGCGTGGCCGGCCTTCTGGTTGATCTCGTCCTGGGTCTTGTTGAGCATCGTGCCGACCCAGCCGGAGCAGTCCACGTAGCCCTGGTCGACGTTCTTGCCGGTGATGCCGTTGCCACGGTAGTACTGGCTGGACGGGATGTTGATGGCGTACTTCACGTCGTCGTACTTCACGCCGGCCTCGTAGGCGGCGCTGAGGCTGATGCCCGGCTTGTCCTGGTTGGCGGCCACGGGTGCGGCCACGGTGGCGGCGGTCGGTGCCGGCACCGTCTGTGTCGGGCCGGCCGGTGCCTGCACCGGGGCGCTGCGTACCGGTGCATCGGCGCTGATCGGCGCGATGTTCTTTTCCGGAATGCTGATGCCGTCGTACTTGCGGTCGTAGTACTGGGCGAACGTGCTGGCCAGGTCCCTGTCGTTCATCGTGCTCATTTCCGCACGCGTGTGGCCGGTCAGCGCCTGGATGTCACTGCCGATCTGGCCCATGATCCGCGGCCGCATGTTGATCACATCGCCGTGGCCATCACGCACCACGCCGAAGGTGCCGGTGGCGATGGCGGTCTGGATCGAGCCGTAGCCGGCCGCACCCTGCTGGTGTGCCAGATACAGATCCAGGCCGGTCGGCGAGGCTTCGCCGGACAGGTACGGGTGACCGGTGCGCTCATGGCGCTTCTGCATGTCGGCCAGGTTGCGCTGGAACATGTCCGCCGCCGCTTCGGTGTTGCGGGTCGGGTCGTACTCGTGGCCGGTCAGGCCGTACTGGCGCGCGGAGGACGGCAGGAACTGGAACAGGCCCTTGGCGTCGGTGCGGCTGTTGTGCGCGCGTTCGTCGAACTGCCCGCCGGTCTCGATATGGGCGAAGCGCAGGAAATCCTCGCTGGAAATCCCCTTGCGCTGGGCGACCTGTTCGATGATGTCGAGAACTTCCTGTTTGCTGTAGTCACGCTGTGCCATGACGTTTTCCTCTGGGGTTGATGGAGCGGCCTGGGCCGCGTTTCGCCAACCGGACTCATCCTTGAGTCATCAACATGTCGGTCAACAGGTACTGCGATGTGTGCTTACTTTGCGACGTAGGCCTTGCGGGCGGCGTCATAGCGGTACTGGCGCGCGTCGGCGGCACCCAGCGCACGGGTCTGGCCCGGGGCGGCGATGGTGGTGCCGGTTTCGCTCACGCGGATGGCCGGCAGATCGCTGCCCGGCACGGCCTCGAAAGCCAGCGTGCCCTGGCTGCTGACGCAGGGCATCACTGCACCATCGTCGCAGGCCGCCGAATTGTCCTCGCCGGTGATCACGGTGCCGGCGCTGGCCCAGACCTGGCCATCCTCGGATTTCTCGTAGTCCGGGTTGAACAACAGGATCTCGTAGCTTTCCACGCTGACGCCGCTGCTGAAGGCGCGGGTCGGCACGGCCAGCACCAGCTTGCCCGACGCCGTGCGGTGTTCCACCGGCGCGCGCTTGCTGTCCACGTCCGGCGCGCTGCCGTAGGCACCGATCGCGCCGATCCACGGTTCAGCGCCCTTGAACACCCACGGGCGGTCCGGCTTGTCGCCGGTCAGGGTGAAGGTGGCTTCGGAGAGGGTGACGCGGCTGTCCGGGCCGGCCTCGTCTTCGCCGGCCTTGCCGAACTTCTGCGGGGTGTTCCAGGCAAAGCCGGTGTAGTAGCGGGTGCCGGCCACTTCATAGGTGTGGCCGAACCAGAAGGTGGCCACGCTGCCGTTGGCCACTTCGTAGGAGACGGCGCCATCGCCGTCCACCTGGTAGATGAAGTACAGCACGCTGCCGGCATCGGGCGGCGTGGCAACGGCCGCGGGGGTCGCGGCGGCGGTAGCGGAGCTCTGCATCGGGGCAACTTCCTGTCGTGGCGCGTCGGCGCCCTGCGGTGACGCGGTCGAGGTAGAAGGGGTGCATGCGCTGGCCAGCAGCGAAACGGCAAGACCAGCCAATGCCAGACGCAATCGCGTACGGGCCGGTGCCAGGCAGACGGTGGGGGAATGGATCATGCGCCTCTCCATGGTGTGCGGGCGCTGGGCAAGACGGCCAACGCAGAAAACCGGCCACCCTCGAAGGGGCAGCACGATGTAGCGATGAGCCGGTCGATTCCTTCGACCTCGCATGGGAGAGCCCATCGCGGCGGATCATGGCACAGCCGCGACGGCGATCACAGGGGAGGCAGACGTGAAGGCGTGAGCAACCCCGTGAAACTGCGAACCAGTTCTCAAATTTTCCCGTCACGCAGGTAGTCGAACAGTTCGGCGTCACCCTTCAGGCCCAGCTTGAGCATCGCATCGCCCTTCTGCCGGCTGATGGTGCTGACGCTCTTGTGCAGCTGCAGGGAGATTTCCTTGACCGTCATCCCGGTGCCGAGCAGGCGCAGCACTTCTACCTCGCGCGGTGACAGCGGCTTGCCGTCCCCTTCACGCATGCGCCAGCCGCCGGCTTCCTCCACCCGCTCGCGCAGGCTGCGGCTGATGTAGGACTGGCCGCGATAGACCGTCTGGATGGCCTGCGGCAGTTCCTCCATCGACGAGCTCTTGTCGACCAGGCCGAGCACGCCGCAGTCCAGCACCATGCGCAGGATGGCCAGGTTGTTGGACACGCTGAGCATCAGCACCGGCAGGTCGGGGTAGCGCCGGCGGATCATGCCGATCATCGCGAAGCCATCGGCCTGCGCGCTGCCGGGCATCGAGTAGTCGGTCACCAGCATGTCGCAGGGCTGGCTGGCCAGCACGGCCATCAGCGCCTGCACGCTCTCCGCTTCGCCGACGACCCGGCCGACGCCGCTGGCTTCGATCACGGCACGGGTGCCGATGCGTACTACGGGATGGTCGTCTGCGATGATGATGCGCAAGGTCATGATCTAGTATGGCCTTTCGGGCAGTGCCGGCCGCGAGCTGCGCGGTACCAGGCGGGTTTCTGGGAGAACGTCGCAGATGCGGAACCGGGCAGTGCGTGGATGGGGCCTCTTGCTGGGGCTGATGGGCCTGTCCGTGCTGGCGCAGGCCGAACCGGGACCCCTGCCGTTGACCGTCCCGCAGCGCCAGTTCCTGGCCGCGCATCCGGTCATCGTTGCCGGCCAGTATGACAGTGGTTGGCCACCGTTCGAGGCGCTCGAGCAGGGTCAGCCGGTGGGCTTGGGCCCAGAGTACCTGTCGCTTCTGGCTCGTCAACTGGGTGTGAAGGTGCAGTTCCGTCGTTACCCGGACTGGAACGCGGTGCTGGACGCCGCATGTCGCGGCGAGATCGACGTGGTGATGAACATCGCGCTCAATCCAGAGCGTGACCGCTGCATGGTCTTCACCCGCGCCTACGTAGAAGCGCCGCTGGCCATGGTCGGGCGGCCGGGGGATCTGCGTGCCTCCGAAGCGCCGGATCTTGACGGTCTGCGCGTGGTCATCGAGCAGGATTTCATGACCGCGCCGCAGGTGCGTGCGCGTTTTCCTCGCGCTCGACAGCTTGTCGCAAATGACACGCTGACGGCGTTGGAAATGGTCAGAGACGACAAAGCTGATGTCTTCATCGGCAATGCCTACGTAGCCACCGAACTTATTGCCAGGCAGAAGATCCAGGGTGTCACGCTGCTGCGCCCCAGCGATCTGCCGCCCGAACGCCTGCACTTCGGCGTGCCCAACAGCAGGCAGCCATTGGCGGAAGCGCTCGACGTGGCGCTGGCCGCCAGCAGCCAGGCGCAACGTGATGCGCTGGCGAAGCACTGGTTACCCTCCCTGCAGTGGTCGGCATCGGCACGGCTGGCGCTCAGCCAGACCGAGAAGCAGGTGCTGCAGGAAGCGCTGACGGTCGGCTTTGCACCCAACGCTGCGCCGCTGTCCTTTACCGGGCCGGATGGCCGACCCAGCGGCTTGGCCAGTGATTACCTGCAACGGTTGCGGGAGGCCGGGGCCACGTTGCGGATCGAACCCAGCCATGACTGGTTCGAGGTCCGCGAGAAGGCGCGGCGTGGCGAACTGCAGGCGATCATCGGCATTCCGCTGGATTCTCGTTACCTGGGGCCCAACTGGATCTTCAGCCAGCCCTTCATCAGCGTTCCCAACGTCATCATCACCGCCCAGGGCAGCCCGGTGCTGCTTGGCCTGGCCGATCTGCAGGGCAAGCGCGTGCTGCTGTCCGACCCGGAGCGGTTACGCGGCCATGTACTGCAGCAGGCGCCGGAGGCCCGCATCATTCCAGCCCGCAGTGGCGAACAGGCCCTGCAGAGGCTGGCCGATGGCGATGCCGATGCCTACGTAGGCAATCTGGCCCTGGTCGACCAGCTGATGCGCTCCCGTTTTCCGGGCCAGCTTCAGATTGCCGCACCGGCCAGTTTCAATGACGAGCTTGCGCTGGCCGTGGATGCCCGCTATGCCGCGCTGGCCACCACCTTCGACCGCCTGCTGCTGCAGATGACGCCGCGCGAGCGCGAGGCCCTGCGCGACGATTGGCTGGCCACCGAATACCACCACGGCGTGCAGTGGAGCACCCTGCGGCGCTGGGGCATCCCGCTGTTGATGATCCTGCTGACCGCGCTGTTCGTGTATGCACTGGGTTACTGGCGCCTGCGCCGTGAGGTGGCCGGGCGCAGGCATGTGGAGCAGCGCCTGGCCGATGTTACCGACAACCTGCCGGCCATCGTCTACCAGGCCCGTCGTGCCGCCGATGGCGCACTCAGTTTCCCCTTCATCGCCGGTGACGTGCAGGCCCTGTTCGGCATCTCGCCGCAGCAGGCAATGGACGATGCCGATGCGCTGCTGCAGCGTATCGACGCGGAGGATCGCGTGCTCATCGTGCGTGGCACCGCCCTGGCCGCGCGCAGCTTCGCGCCGCTGTCGTTCGAGTTCCGCGTGCGCACCGAGGATGGCAACGCGCGCTGGGTGCGCACCCAGGCGCACCCGTATTCGGCCGAGGCCGGTGCGGTGACCTGGAGCGGCTACTGGGTGGATGTGAGCGAAGCGCGCGCGCAGGCCGATGCGCTGGCCACGGCCAAGGTCGAGGCCGAGCAGGCGGTGGAAGCCAAGTCGCGCTTCCTGGCCACCATGAGCCATGAGATCCGCACGCCGATGAGCAGCGTGCTGGGCATGCTGGAAGTGCTCTCGCATTCGCCGCTGGACCAGGAGCAGCAGCGCATCATCGGCGTGATCGAGGATTCCGCGCAGATGCTGCGGCAGATCCTTGATGACATCCTCGATTACTCGCGCATGGAAGCCGGTGCGCTGCGCCTGGCACCGGTGCCCATGCCGCTGCGGCCGCTGTTGGAAAGCGTGTGCCGGCTGCTGTCGGCGCAGGCCACCGCGCGTGGTCTGGACCTGCAGGTGGAGATCGATCCGCGGCTGGCGCAGGCGCATGAGGTCGATGGCGTGCGCGTACGGCAGATCATCTTCAACCTGCTCAGCAACGCCATCAAGTTCACCGCGCAGGGCAGCGTGCGCCTGCAGGTGGATGTGCTCGGTGCCACCACCGAAGAGGGCAGCCAGCCGCTGCGGTTGACCGTCTCGGACACCGGCATCGGCATCGCGGACGAGCAAATTCCGCACCTGTTCGCACCGTTTGCGCAGGCCGGCGCACACATCCATCGCGAGCACGGCGGTACCGGCCTTGGCCTGAGCATCTGCCACCGGCTGGTGCAGAAAATGGGCGGCGAGATTTCCCTGCACAGCGTGCTGGGCCAAGGCACGCGGGTGGAGGTGCTGCTGTCGCTGGTGGAGGCGCGTGCCGATGACGTGCAGGCGCTGCTGTCCGAGCAGGAACAGACCGCGCTGCTGCCGCCGGCGCTGCGCGAGGCCCGCGTGCTGGTGGTGGAGGACCATCCCACCAACCAGGCGATGATGGCTTGGCGCTTGCAGCAGCTGGGCGTGCCGCATGTGCTGGTGGACGACGGCCAGCAGGCGCTGGACCGCCTGTCGGTGGAGACGTTCGACCTGGTGATCACCGACTGCCGCATGCCGGTGCTGGATGGCTTTGCCTTCGCCCGCCTGCTGCGCGAACGCGAAAGCCGCAACGGCCAGCCGCGCCTGCCGATCCTGGCGCTGACCGCCAGCGTACTCAACGATGATGCGCGGCGCTGCCGCGATGCCGGAATGGACGACGTGCTGTCCAAGCCGCTGTCGCTGGCTACGCTGCGGCAGGCCTTGCTGCGCTGGCTGCCGCAGGCGGCGGCACTGGAGGCCGAGCCGACGGCTGAGGCACCGGTACGGGCCAGCGAAGATGCGCCCGCGCTGGAACTGCCAGACCTGGCGGCCCTGCAGCAGCGCTTCGGCTCACTGCAGGTGGCCACCCAGCTGCGCGACAGCCTGCTGCAGGCCAGCGCGGCGGACATCGCGCAGCTGCAGCGGGCGATGGGTGAAGGTGACCGCGCCAGTGCGATCCAGCAGCTGCACCGCATGGGCGGCGCGTTGGGGTCGGTGGGGGCGCGTGGCCTGGCAGAGCGTGCGGCGGCGCTGGAACACCAGCTGCAGCAGGCCAGCGATGCCGATGCGGCGCCGGTACTGCAGCAGGTCGGCCAGTTCGTGCAGCACCTGCAGCAGCAGCTGCAACGGCTGGCAGGCTGAGTGGCCGGCTACTGCGAGGCCTGCTCCTGCAGGTAGGCGATCACCAGGGCGCGGCGTTCGGCACTGGGGAAGGCGTTGTACATGCGCGTGCCCGGCACCACGTGGGTGGGCGACTGCAGGAAGGTGTCCAAGGTCTGCGCGCTCCACATGAAGCCGGCGCGGCGCATGCCATCCGAGTAGGCGTAGTCGGGCAGGCTGCCGGCGCGGCGGCCGATCACCCCGTGCAGGTTGGGGCCGAAGCGGTGGATGCCACCGGCCTTGACCGTGTGGCAACCGGCGCAGATCTCGAAGGCCTGTTGCTGGGCCTGCAGGCGCGCCTGTGCGGGCGTCAGCGGTTCCGATGGCGTGCGCTGGCAGGCGCTGGCCACCAGGGCGAACGTCAGCAGCAGGGGCAGTCGAAGGGCGCGCATGGGCGGGCAGGATAACGGCGTGCCGCCGGCAGCGGGCTGCGACATGCGGTCGCAGCCCGGCGCCATCACATGCCCGAGTAGTTCGGGCCGCCGCCGCCCTGCGGGGTCACCCAGACGATGTTCTGGGTGGGGTCCTTGATGTCGCAGGTCTTGCAGTGCACGCAGTTCTGCGCGTTGATCTGCAGGCGCGCACTGTCACCTTCGCCGACGAACTCGTAGACACCGGCCGGGCAGTAGCGCGCTTCCGGGCCGGCGTACTCGGCCAGGTTCACCTGCACCGGCACGCTGGCGTCCTTCAGCGTCAGGTGGCTGGGCTGGTTTTCGTCGTGGTTGGTGCTGCTCAGGAACACCGAGCTGAGACGATCGAAGGTCAGCACGCCGTCGGGCTTGGGGTAGGCGATGCGCGTGTGCTTGGCCGCCGGTTCCAGGCAGGCGTGGTCCGGCGTGCTGTGGCGCAGGGTCCACGGCGGGTTGCGCACGCCCAGCTTGGGCAGCAGCCACTGCTCGATGCCGGTCATCAGCGTGGCCACGGTCTGGCCCTTCTTGAACCACTGCTTGAAGTTCTTGGCCTGCTGCAGCTCGGTGAACAGCCAGCTGGCTTCGAAGGCCTTCGGGTAGGCGTCCAGTTCATCGTGCTGGCGGTCGGCAGCCAGTGCATCGAAGGCTGCATCGGCACACAGCATGCCGGTCTTGATTGCGGCGTGGCTGCCCTTGATGCGGCTGACGTTGAGGTAGCCGGCCTCGCAGCCGACCAGCGCGCCACCGGGGAACACCGTCTTCGGCAGCGACATCAGGCCACCGGCGGTGATGGCGCGGGCGCCGTAGCCGATGCGGGTGCCGCCTTCCAGGTGCTTGCGGATGGACGGGTGGGTCTTGAAGCGCTGGAATTCCTCGAACGGGCTCAGCCACGGGTTCTTGTAGTCCAGGCCGACCACGTAGCCGATGGCGACCTTGCCGCCGTCGGCGTGGTACAGGAACGCGCCGCCGTAGGTGTCGTTGTCCAGCGGCCAGCCGGCGGCGTGCACCACCAAGCCCGGCTCGTGCTTGGCCGGGTCGATCTGCCACAGCTCCTTGATGCCGATGCCGTAGGCCTGTGGGTCCTTGCCTTCATCCAGCTTGTAGCGGGCGATCAGCTGGCGACCGAGGTGGCCGCGCGCGCCTTCGCCGAAGATCGTGTACTTGGCATGCAGGGCCATGCCACGCTCGAAGGCGGGGCCGATGCTTCCGTCCTTCTCGATGCCCATGTCGCCGGTGGCCACGCCGACCACTTCACCGTTGTCGCCGTACAGCACCTCGGCGGCGGCGAAGCCGGGGAAGATCGCCACTTCCAGTGCTTCGGCCTGCTGCGCCAGCCAGCGGGTCACTTCACCCAGGCTGATGATGTAGTTGCCTTCGTTGTGGAAGCACTCCGGCAGCAGCGCGTTGGGCGTGCTGCGCGCGCCGGTCTCGCTGAGGAACAGGAACTCGTCGCGGGTGACCTTCTGCTTCAGCGGTGCGCCGCGCTCGGCCCAGTCCGGGAACAGCTCGGTCAGGGCGCGCGGGTCCATCACCGCGCCGGACAGCACGTGCGCGCCGGGTTCGGAGCCCTTTTCCAGCACGCACACCGACAACTCGCGGCCGGCTTCCACCGCGCGCTGGCGCAGGCGGATCGCGGTGGCCAGGCCGGCCGGGCCGGCACCGACGATCACCACGTCGAATTCCATTACTTCACGCGGGGGCAGGGCGTTGGCTTCAGCGCTCATCGATTGCATGACTCGTGGGTAGGGCCGGCATCGGGGCCACCGGCGGTGCCTGGGAATCGCGCGTGCGGCCACGAGCGAAACGGTTGTTTGAATGTGTCAGGGTACCGGGCCGCGCGTGATCGAGCTAGATAGACGCCGTTCACCGCACGATTGCTGCAGCGCAGCGTAATGTCCCGGCCCCGAATGACCGACAATGGCCCGGTCCTGACTGCGCGTGAGTGCCATGGCTTTGCATCCGTACGATCTGTTCGATGTCCGTTCCCTGCTCAGCGAGGAAGAGCGCGCGGTGCAGGACAGCGTGGCCCGGTTCACCAATGAGCGTGTGCTGCCGATCATCGGCGATGCCTTCGACCAGGCCCGCTTCCCCGAGGAGCTGGTGCCGGAAGTGGCCGCACTCGGCCTGCTCGGCGCGACCCTGCCGGCCGAATACGGTGGCGGCGACCTCGGTGCGGTCAGCTACGGCCTGATCTGCCAGGAGCTGGAGCGTGGCGATTCGGGCCTGCGCAGCTTCGTGTCGGTGCAGAGCTCGCTGTGCATGTACCCCATCTACGCCTACGGCAGCGAGGAACAGCGCCGCCAGTGGCTGCCGGCGATGGCCCGCGGCGAACTGATCGGCTGCTTCGGCCTGACCGAGGCGCACGGCGGCTCCGACCCGGCCAGCATGAAGACCCGCGCGGTGCGCGACGGCAGCGACTGGCGCATCAACGGCAGCAAGATGTGGATCACCAGCGGCCCGGTGGCCGACCTGGCCATCGTCTGGGCGCAGACCGAGGACGGCATTCAGGGCTTCGTGCTGGAAAAGGGCATGGCCGGTTTCACCACGCAGGAGATCAAGCACAAGATGAGCCTGCGCGCCTCGCTGACCGGTGCGCTGTACTTCGATGACGTGCGCGTGCCCGACAGCCACCGCCTGCCGAACGTGAAGGGGCTGAAGGGCCCGCTGGGCTGCCTGACCCAGGCCCGCTTCGGCATCAGCTGGGGCCCGATCGGTTCGGCCATCGCCTGCCTCGATGAGGCGCTGGGCTATGCCAAGGAACGCGTGCTGTTCGGCCGCCCGCTGGCCGCCACCCAGAGCGCGCAGATCAAGCTGGCCGAGATGGCCCGCCGCATCACCACCGCACAGCTGCTGGCCCTGCAGCTGGGCCGCCTGAAGGAAGCCGGACAGCTGCAGCCGCAGCAGGTCAGCCTGGCCAAGTGGAACAACTGCCGCATGGCGATCGATATCGCCCGCGAATGCCGCGACCTGCTCGGCGGCGCGGGCATCACCACCGAGCACGTGGCGATCCGGCATGCGCTGAACCTGGAATCGGTGATCACCTATGAAGGCACCGAGACCGTGCACCAGCTGGTGATCGGCCGGGAGCTGACCGGGATCAGCGCGTTCTGACGGTCTCCGGTTTCCTGGCGCGATACGGGGGAGCCGAGCGCGGGCTCGGCTCTACAGGAGCGTACGTGTAGAGCCGAGCCCATGCTCGGCTGGTTCCTTTCACGCGCCGCCGGCAAACCCGTGCTGGCGCCAGGCCTCGTACATCACCACGGCCACGGTGTTGGACAGATTGAGGCTGCGGTTGTCCGGGCGCATCGGCAGGCGCAGGCGGCGGCCTTCGGGCAGGGCATCGAGCAGGTCCTGCGGCAGGCCACGGCTTTCCGG
Organism: Stenotrophomonas sp. SPM; assembly: GCF_003105135.1. Lineage (NCBI taxonomy): Bacteria > Pseudomonadati > Pseudomonadota > Gammaproteobacteria > Lysobacterales > Lysobacteraceae > Stenotrophomonas > Stenotrophomonas sp. SPM. The sequence continues at coordinate 13,342 of NZ_QETL01000084.1, forward strand.
CCCGAACAGGAAGGCATCGCCTTCTTCGAACGCCACGCTGTCATAGCGCACGCTGGCCCGGGTACTCAGGGCGAACAGCCGCTTGGGCGCGATGCGCGCCAGCGCGGTGTCCAGGTCGGGGTGCACCTGCAGGCGCGAATACTCGTGGTAGTCCAGCCCGGCGCGCTTGAGCTGCTTGTCTTCCAGTGCGAACCCGAGCGGTTCGACCAGGTGCAGCTGCGCGCCGGTGTTGGCGCAGAGCCGGATCACATTGCCCGTGTTGGGCGGAATTTCCGGTTGGAACAGGATCACGTGGAACAGGGGCGCGGCATTCATCGCTGCAGTGTACCTGCGACCGATGCCGCCATTACGGCGCACGCCCTGCGCGGGGCAGGGCGGACGCCGCTTACGGGCGCAGCAGGACCTGGGCGGTTTCGGTGGCCAGGGCCTGCAGATCGGCAGAACTCGGGCGCACCTGCAGGGCCGGCAGGTTGGTGATGACCTGGTTGGCGACGCTGGTGGCGGCGGCGGCCAAGGTGGCGGCGTAGCGCTGGGCTTCCAGCTCGGCGGCCAGGGCCACGCGCTGTTCCAGGCTCGGGCGCACTTCGACGGCGGCCAAGGTGGTGATCGGCAGGGCAGCGGCGACCGGGGCGGCGATGAATCCGTCGCGCTCGGCCAGCTGGTCGGCGCTGGGGCGCACTTCCACGGTGGCGAGGGTGACGATGCCGCTGGCCTGTTCCCAGGCCTGCTGGGCCAGCTGGTCGGCGGCCGGGCGGACCTGCACGGTGGACAGGGTCTTGATGGATTCGGAGGCCTGCACCGACGAAACAACCGCGGTGCCGGCAATCAGGGCGATGGCGATGGCAATGGTCTTGGTGTTCATGACGGGGCCTGTTTAGTGTTGGTGAGCGGTGGTGTGGTAGTAAGGTAGAACACCAATTATGGGCATGCAAGGAAAATCTTCAATTTCCTGCTTTTGTTCAGCATCCAGTCATTTTTTATCTGAAGCCCTTCCTGGCACGGGAACTACAGAGCAATCCCCGTGCCAACTACAGGCAATTGATTTGAAAGGGTTTTGAGGCGGACGAAGAGTGTCCGCAGGGCGGACACCTGTCCGATCGAACGGCGGTGGACACTGTCCGGACGATGAACCGGGCGGCCCGTGACCGCCCCGAAGCGGGCCCGGGAGGCGCTCGGCGGCAAACACCCCCAGTGACTGGTGGCGGATACCGGCCCCCGCGCCCGCGCGCTAGGATCGCGATTCACCAACGTGACCAAGGATCCGGAAATGTCTCTCGCCCTGCGCCCGCGCACCGCGCTGCTGGCCGTCGCCCTCAGTAGTGCCCTCGGCACGCTTGCGCCGACCGCCGCACTGGCGGCCAAGCCGGCCGCCGCCACCAAGGTCGATATCCCGTTCGAGCAGTTCACCCTGCCCAACGGCCTGCGCGTGATCGTGCATACCGACCGCAAGGCGCCGATCGTGGCGGTCAACATCTGGTACCACGTGGGCAGCAAGGACGAGCCGGCCGGCCGTACCGGTTTCGCGCACCTGTTCGAACACCTGATGTTCCAGAGCAGCGAGAACCACGACGGCGAGTACTTCGAGCCCTTCAAGCAGGTCGGTGCCACGGGCCAGAACGGCACCACCAACACCGACCGCACCAACTACTTCGAGAACGTGCCGACCACCGCGCTGGACATGGCGCTGTGGATGGAATCGGACCGCATGGGCCACCTCGTCGGTGCGATCGACCAGGCGGCGCTGGATGAGCAGCGCGGCGTGGTGCAGAACGAGAAGCGCCAAGGCGAGAACCAGCCCTATGGCCAGGTGTGGGAGAAGATCAACCGTTCGCTGTACCCGGTCGGCCACCCGTACCACCACAGCGTCATCGGTTCGATGAACGACCTCAACGCTGCCTCGCTGGATGACGTCAAGACCTGGTTCCGTACCTGGTACGGCCCCAACAACGCGGTGCTGGTGCTGGCCGGCGACATCGACCTGGCCACCGCCAAGGAAAAGGCCGCCAAGTACTTCGGCAGCATCCCGGCCGGCCCGACCATGGCGCAGCCGAAGGTGGACGTCGCCAAGCGCGATGCCGACACCCGTGAAGTAATGAACGACAAGGTGCCGCAGGCGCGCATCTACCGCGCCTGGAACGTGGCCCAGGTCGGCACCACCGACATCGACCAGCTGCAGCTGCTGGGGCAGATCCTCGGTGGCGCCAAGTCCTCGCGCCTGAGCCAGCGCCTGCAGCACCAGGACAAGCTGGTGGACAACATCAGCGCCGGTGCCTACGGCTCGCAGCTGGGCTCCAACTTCATGGTCATGGCGACCGTGAAGCAGGGCCAGGACCCGGCCCAGGTCGAGAAGATCATCGACGAGGAGATCGAGCGCCTGCTGAAGGACGGCCCGACCGCCGACGAGCTGTCGCGCGCCAAGACCGGCTTCCGCGCCGGCTTCATCCGGGGCATCGAGCGCATCGGTGGCTTCGGCGGCAAGGCCGACGCGCTGGCCGAGTGCGCGGTCTACACCGGCGACCCAGGCTGCTTCCGCACCTCGCTGGCCAACATCGACAAGGCCACCGCCGCCGACCTCAAGCGAGTGGGCGCGCAGTGGCTGGACAAGGGCAGCCACACCCTGGTGGTCGAGCCGGGTGAGCGCGTCGCGCTGCAGGAAGAAGCCTCGGCCACGCCGAAGCCGTTCAACGTGCCGGCCGTGGACAGCAAGTACAGCACCCTGCCGGAACAGGTCGACCGCAAGGCCGGCGTGCCGCAGACCCGCGAGTTCCCGCAGCTGAAGTTCCCGGCGCTGCAGCGCGCCACCCTGAAGAACGGCACCACCGTGGTGCTGGCCGAGCGCCACGAGATTCCGGTGGTGCAGTTCAGCTACCAGTTCCCGGGCGGCTTCACCGCCGACCAGGGCCGCAAGCCGGGCACCGCCAACTTCACCATGAACCTGATGACCGAAGGTGCCGGCAAGCTGGGTTCGCTGGCCTTCGCCGATGCGGCCGACGCGCTGGGCGCCAGCCTGGACGCGGGCGCCGGCCTGGATTCGGTGACCGTCGACCTGTCTGCGCTGAAGGAGAATCTGGTGCCGTCGCTGGCGCTGTACCGCGACCTGCTGCGCGAGCCGCGCTTCGAGCAGGGCGAGATCGACCGGGTCAAGGCCTCGTGGATCGCCGGCATCAAGCAGGAGAAGGTCAACCCGAACGCGGTGGCCATGCGCGTGCTGCCGCCGCTGCTGTACGGCAAGGGCCACCCGTACGCCATTCCGTTCACCGGCAGCGGTGACGAAGCGGCGATCACCAGCCTGGGCCGCGAAGACCTGGTCGACTTCCACCGCGATTGGCTGCGCCCGCAGGACGGCACCCTGATCGTGGTCGGTGACACCACCCTGGCCGAGATCGTGCCGCTGCTGGACAAGCAGCTGGGCGACTGGAAGGCCAGCGGCGATGCGCCGGTCATCAAGGCCAGCACCGCCGTGGCCGTGCCGACCGCTCCGCGCGTGTTCCTCATCGACCAGCCGGGTGCGGTGCAGGCCAACCTGTTCGCCGGCCAGGTGGTGGCGCCGTCCAGCGACACCGGCTCGACCCGCTTCGACATCGCCAACGGCGTGCTCGGCGGCGACTTCACCTCGCGCCTGAACATGAACCTGCGCGAGGACAAGCACTGGTCCTACGGTGCCCGCAGCAGCGCCAGCAGCACCGTGGGCCAGCGCCCGTGGATGGCGATGGCGCCGGTGCAGATCGACAAGACCGGTCCGGCCCTGGCGGAGATGCGCAAGGAGATCGCCGAGTTCGCCGATGGCAGCAAGCCGGCCACCGAGGCCGAGGTCAACCGCATCCGCAACATCCAGACCCTGAGCCTGCCGGGCGCCTATGAGACCGCCGCTGCGGTGGCCTCGACCATCGGCAGCATCGTGCAGTTCAAGCGTCCGGACGATTACGTCGTGCGCCGCAAGGCCGAGATCGAGGCGATGACCCCGGCGCAGGTGCAGCAGGCCGCCGCCGCGATCAAGCCGCAGGGCCTGACCTGGGTGGTGGTGGGTGACCTCAAGCAGACCGAAGCGGCCGTGCGCGCGCTGAAGCTGGGCGAAGTGACCGTGATCGACGCCGAAGGCAACCCGGTCAAGAAGTAAGGGATGTGCCTGCCCGCCCCGGCGGGCAGGCCTCCTGTGGTAGC
>NZ_QETL01000085.1:0-17486 GCF_003105135.1 Stenotrophomonas sp. SPM
GTCGAGCAAGCTCGACTCTATGAAAGTCCCCTCGCCACCACCGTGCCTTCGGGCACCAGCCAAGCGCGGGTGGATGGCCTGTATGCCGGCGGGAGATCCCGTCGGTCAGCGCGCAATGCATCCGGTGCGCGGCCAGTTGGCCGCCGCCGGAACGCGTGGCCAGCTTCAGGTCCAGCAGTGCTTGGATCGAAAGATGTCTCCTGGCCGTCCGCGATGCCAGCGTCCATGGTCGATACGCAGCGCATATCGTGCGCGGGGGAAATCGGTATTGGCCGTAGCATGGGCGCATCGCCCATGCTGCGGCGGATGAAACCTTCCCCCATTTCCTTTGCAGCCCAGGTCGGCCTGGTGACCGGCGCGGCCGGCGGTCTCGGTCTGGCCTACAGCCGCTTGATGGCCCAGCGCGGCGCGCACGTGGTGATGCATGACGTGGGTGCCGGCCTGGACGGTCGCGGCAGCGACGCCCGCCGCATCGGCGACGCGGTGGCCGCACTGCAGGCGCAGGGCCTGTCGGTAGAGGCGGCGTCGGGTGCGATCAACGAGCGTGCGTGCTGCCACGCATTGGTCCGCGACGTGCTGCAGCGGCACGGCCGCATCGATTTCATCGTGCACAACGCCGGCTGGGTGGCATACGAACTGCTCGAGGCGGTGGATGACGATGCGCTGGAGCAGATGCTGCGGGTGGCAGCCAAGACGCCGCTGTGGCTGGCCCAGGCCGCCTGGCCGGCGATGCGCGAGGCCGGTGGTGGCCGCATCGTGGTGACCACCTCCGACCGCGCGCTGTATCCGCAGTACGCGCAGAAGGGCCTGGCCGGTTACGCGATGGCGAAGATGGCCGCGTTGGGGCTGGCCAATGTGCTGGCGCTGGAGGGCGCCGAGCACGGTATCGTGGTCAATGCGGTTTCGCCGGTGGCCAAGACCCGCATGTGGGGCATCGAAGGCGAGCCTGACGAGCTGCACCCGGACGCGGTGGCCAACGGCGTGGCCTTCCTCGCATCGACGCGCTGTCGCGAAGGCGGCTGGGTGCTGCGTGCGAGCAATGGGCAGTTCCACGCGTTGCGCCTGCAGGAAGCCGAACACGTGGGCTACCCGCGCGACCTGCGTGCGGTCGTCGCGGACAGCATCGAATCGGTGGCCCTGCAGTGGCCGGTGATCGCCCGGCCCAGTGTCGACGCACGCGGCTGAGCGCGTACCCTAGGCAGCCCCCGCTGCCCGTGCCGACATGATCGATCTGCGCCTGCTCCGCCAGTTCGTGGCGGTGGCCGAAGAACTGCATTTCCATCGCGCCGCCGCGCGCCTGCACATGTCGCAGCCACCGCTGACGGCGGCGATGCGACGGCTGGAAGATGAGGTCGGTACCCGCCTGATCGTGCGCGGCAACCGCACGCTGGGGCTGACCGCCGCCGGGCAGACCCTGCTGGTGGAAGCGCGTGCCACGCTGCAGCAGGCCGGGCACGCCCTGCAGCGAACCCGCGAAGCGGCCGCCGGACAGATCGGCAGCCTGCGCGTGGGGTATGTGGGCAGCGCCCTGTACGGTCGCCTGCCGGATCTGATCCGCAGGTTCCGCCAGGCATTCCCGCAGGTGCAGCTGCACCTGCATGAGGCCACCTCGCGCCAGCAGCAGCAATGGCTGCGCGAGGAGCGCATCGACCTCGGCGTGCTGATCCCGCCCATTCCATCGACTGAGCTGGCGTTGCAGGCATTCGACCACGATCGCCTGGCCATTGCGTTGCCGCGCAGCCACACTTCGGCCGCATGTGAGCCGCTCAGCGTGGCGATGCTGGTGGACGAACCCTTCATATCCTGGCCGGCAGGCGAGGGCATCGGCTTCCATGCGCAGGTGCTGGGCCTGTGTACCTCGGCCGGATTCACCCCGCGCGTGGTGCAGGAAGCGCAGGGCATGCACGCGGTGCTGTCGCTGGTGGCGGTGGACGCCGGCGTGGCGATCGTGCCGGCCAGCATGGCCAGCTTCCGTCCGCAGGAAGTGGTGTACCGCGTGATCGATGGCACCGAAGCCGGTTTCGAACTGCAGTTCTGCACGCGGCCAGGCGTGGCGGGGCCGGTGCTGCAGCACTTTCTGGCGATGGCTGCCGAGCCGGATGTGTCGTGATCGACATCTTGGCGTGTGTTCGCCGGCCACGCAGCACCTGATACGCGGGCTGCAGCACGCTGCTGCGCCGCCGTGCGGGCACCCCAGGGCAAGGGTTTCAGGGCGCCACGTTGGCGATCCGTAGATTTCTGATCGGTGCCTGCGGGTAAGCCCTACAGCCAGCGTCGGTGCAGGCAGTCAGCATCTCTTCGCCGGCTGTCATGGCTGGCTGGGATTGGCGTCCCACAAACAACTCTGGCGCGTGTCCGGAAAGATGTCCAAGAGGGCGTTTCCCGGATGACGCGGCCCGCTGGTCCGTGGTGGGTGATGCGTGGGGATCACCGCGATCCGCCGGTCCGCTCCAGAGTTGCCGGTACGCCAACCCGCATCGCCCGCCGCCCATCCACGCCATTGTGTGGGTGTGAGTGCGGCAGCCCTGCGCAGGCAGGGCGCTCCTCAACTTGGGGGGTGGCGGCGGGCGGTGCATTTATCGCGGGTGTGGCGGCTGGCGCTGGCCTAAGGCAGCAGGTCGCGCGTCATGCGGAAAACATCGGTGACCGCGTACAGGCCGGAGTGCCGCGCAAGATGCGTGCTGTCCGGGCCCTGCGCGCTGCTGCTGCAGCAGCTGCTGCTGGGGCGCAACGCCACGTCACATGAAGGCGTGGTCGATTCGGCGTAAGCCGCGCGCAATGTCATCGCCGTGTAGGCAAGGACTCACGCGGCCTATGCCGCCGCACGCCTAGAGTCGGTCATCCCCGTCCCCCACGGAGACCTGCCATGTGGCTGCTTGATCATCTCTGGCCCAGCCGCCGTCCGTTGCCGCCGCCGATGGCCCTCGAACCGCCGTTGCCACCGCGCAGGCCGTGGCTGAAGCGCCCCGCACGGGCCGGGCGCAGCGGCATGGCACCGTGGCAGAAGGTTGCTCCGGCCACGCGCCGCACGCGCCACTAGGCCATGCGGTCGGCGGGGTGGTTGACCCCGTCATTGACCGGGATGATGCCCAGCGCGAAGGGATCGATGCCTTCCAGGCAGGCGACGTTGTAGCCGTACTGGTCCGGGTTGGAGCGGCGCCGGTGATGGGTGTAGATGCCGCAGACGCCGCAGAAGTAGTGTTCCGCCACATGGGTGTTGAACTGGTACAGGCGCAGCTGGTCTTGGCCGCGCAGCACCTGCAGCCCTTCGCGGGTGACGCTGGCGGCGATGGCACCGCGGCGCCGGCACATCGAGCAGTCGCAGCGGCGCGGGTCGACGATGCCGTCGGGCAGGTCCAGCAGCAGCTCGACCGCGCCGCAATGGCAGCTGGCGCGGTGCCGGGGCTGCACGGCCACGCCGGCTACGGAGGTGATTCCCATCGTTGTTCCCCGCTGTGGTGACCCGGCCAGTATGCGCTGACAGGCCGGCCCGCGCCCATTGCTGAATGGGTCGGTGATGCCAGCGTCAGCCGGCTTGTGGCTAACTATGCCGCCCCCCGTACGCGACAGGATGCCCGTGAGAGCCGCAGGACGTTGGATGACAGGATGTGCCATGGCGCTGCTGGCGCTGTGGGTGGCCGGTTTGTTCGCCTACCAGCTGCCCGGGCCGGGCTGGCTGTCGGCGGGCGTGGCCGTGCTCTGGCTGCTGGCCGCGCTGTGGACGGCGTTGACGGTGGCGCGCGGGAAACGCACGAAGCGCTGGACCGGCTTCTACGTGGCGTCGGTGGCGCTGGCGGGCCTGTGGTGGCTGCTGCTGACCCCGCGCCAGGATCGCGACTGGGCTGACGACGTGGCCCAGCGCCTGCACGTTGAATCCTTCGATGGGCGCCACGTGGTGCTGGACAACGTGCGTGACTTCACCTGGCGCACGGAGACCGACCATGACGCGCGCTGGGTGCGCCGCGAATACGACCTGGACCAGCTGCGTTCGGCCGATCTGGTGCTGTCGTACTGGATGGGCCCGGCCATCGCCCACACCCTGGTCTCGTTCGGTTTCGACGATGGCCGCCACCTGGTGTTCTCGCTGGAAATCCGCAAGGAGCAGGGCGAATCGTTCTCGGCGCTGGGTGGTTTCTTCCGTCGCTTCGAGATGACCCTGGTCGCCTCGGAAGAGACCGATATCCTGCGCACGCGTACCAACGCGCGCGGCGAGGACGTCTACCTGTACCGCCTGCATGGGCTGGATCGCGGTCAGCTGAAGGCGCTGTTCGCTGCCTATCTCGATGAGGCGAAGCAGCTGGATGCCGCACCGGCCTTCTACAACACGGCTACCAGCAACTGCACTACGATCGTCTTCGACCTGGCCCGGCATATCGCCCCTGGCCTGCCTCTGGACTATCGCCTGCTGCTGTCCGGTTACCTGGCCGAGTACGCACAGGAGGTTGGGGCGCTGGTGCCCGGCGTGCCGTATGCCGAGCTGCACGCCAAGGGCCGCATCACCCAGCGCGCGCTGCACATGGCAGCGGGCGAAAATTATTCCACCGTGATCCGCCGCGGCATTCCCGGCACCGAGCAGGACCCGCAGCAATGATCCTCGATTTCCCGATCCGCTGGCAGCGCGTGCTGCCGGCGCTGCTGGCTGCGTTCGTCCTGCTGGGGGGCAGCGGCTGCGCCATGGTCACCGTCAAGCAGGTGGCGTCCAGCGATTCGCTGGTGAACAAGCGCGCCGACGTGCTCAACACCGGCAAGCTCAGCCCGGCCTCGCGCGAGACACTCAGTGCCGCCGGCCTGGACGAATCGCAGTGCGAGAAGGACTTCCTGGTCTGCCGCAGCACGCTGCTGATGACCGATGACCTGAATGTCGAGCAGCGGCTGTCGACCCTGTCCGAACTGTGGGTGAAGGCCGCGCTGGCGCTGACCCCGAAGAAGCACGCCGCCGGCGAGCGGCCGATGAGCGATGCCGCACTCGATGCGTGGCTGGAGGCCGCGCGGTACGGCTATGCCTACCTGTTCTTCAGCGGTCGCTCGCCCTCGGACCGTGCGTTCGAGGACCGGCAGACGCAGGTGCGCGATTACTACAACTACGCGGCGGAAAAGGCGGCCGTGGTGCTGTTCGCGCGTGCACGTGCGGCGGCGCTGGCCGGCGAGGATTACACCCGGCCGATGTCCGCCGGCAGCTGGACGCTTGCCGCCAACTACCAGCAGTTGGCGCTGAAGAGCATTCCCTCCCAGCTGGTGCCGGCCGGTTCGGTCAGCTTCGTCGGCCTGCGCAGCATCTACCGCCGCGATGGCTTCGGTGCCGAGCTGGTGATGGTGATGGACCCGCCGAAGCTGGTGGTGCCGGTGGTGGCTGCCGACGGCCCCAAGGCCGAGACCCCGCCGGACGAAGATGACGGCGCGCGCGGTCGCCGCCATCGGCATGACGACAGCGTGCCCGAGTTCAGCGAGATGTCCTCGGTCAACGTGACTGCGCTGCTGCGCTTCGAGGGCGAGAGCCTGGACGATGTGATGCGCACGCGGCGGGTCGAGCTGGATGCGTATTCGCCGGAAGCGACCGAGCGCATCACCCTGCATGGCGAACAGGTGCCGCTGGCCGGCAACTTCACCGCGGCCTACGGCCTGTGGTTGGCGCAGAGCGGCTTCGCCACGCAGTCGCTGCGCACGCTGTTTGGCCTGAGCGAGGGCATCGGCGAGCCGCACATCTACCTGATGCAGCCGTGGGATCCGAACCGCCGCATCATCTTCATGCTGCACGGCCTGGCCAGCAGCCCGGAAGCCTGGGTGAACCTGGCCAACGAGATCATGGGCGACCCGGAGCTGCGCCGGCAGTTCCAGGTGTGGCAGGTCTACTACCCGACCAACGCGCCCATCGCGCTGAACCGCTACGAGATCGCCAACGCCTTCAACGACACGTTGCAACACTTCGACCCCAGCGGGAACACGCGTGCATCGAAGGACATGGTCTACATCGGCCACAGCATGGGTGGCGTGCTGGCGCGGCTGCTGGTCAGCGATTCCGGTGATGTGCTGTGGAACGACCTGCTGGCCAACTACGATCTGAAGGGCGAGCGGCTGAAGCGCGTGCAGGGAAAGCTGGGGCCGCTGCTGCACTTCAAGGCGCAGCCGAACGTGGAGCGCGCGATCTTCATCGCGGCCCCGCACCAGGGCACCGACATCGCCGGCAACAAGGTCGGCCGCCTGATCGGCCGGCTGGTGCGCCTGCCGCTGACCATCCTGGGCAAGTTCGAGGATGTGTTCCTGGCGCTGGCCCAGGCCGAGCAGCAGGTGGATGGCACCGCCAAGCCGAAGATCCCCAACAGCATCGACAACCTCAAAGCCAGCGACCCGTTCGTGAAGGCCGCCGCGCAGCTGCCGATCGAGCCGGGGCTGAAGTACCACTCGATCATCGCCCAGCGCAAACCGGAACTGCCGCCGGAGAAATCCGACGATGGGCTGGTGCCGTACTGGAGCGCGCACCTGCCTGGCGCGCAGTCGGAGAAGGTGATCATCTCCGGGCACAGCGTGCAGGAAAGCCCGCAGGCGGTGCTGGAAGTGCGGCGCATCCTGCACCGTGACATCGACGAGGTGGGGACCGATATCCGGCCGTGACACGCTGGGGTCGGAGCAGACCCCAGGCAACCATCAAACCCGCCGCGCCACCACCGCACCCAGCACCGCCAGGCCCACCGTGATCGCCAGGCACAGAACGTAACCGGTGTGCGGTGCCTGTTCGACAAACAGCGCGAACAACGCACCAGACAGCGCCAGCGCGGTAGCCACGCACAGCGCCTCGCTCAACTGCAGGGCCGAACTGTTGCGGCCCTGTTCCTGCGGCGCGGACAGCGACAGCGTCAGCACCGAAAGGCTGGCGTAGATCATGCCCATGCCGAAACCGGTGACGGTCCAGCCGAGCAGCGCGACGGGCAGCGGCACCGCATTGAACAGCACCGCCAGGGTGGCAGTGATGCCGATGGTCATCAGCACCGTGCCCACGCGCAGCAGCTGCTGCCGCGACCAGCCACGCTGCTGGTGGCCCTGCAGCCACGAGCCGCTGAACCAGCCCAGTGCACCCAGGCTGAGCACTGCGCCCGCCCAGCTCGGCGACAGACCGCGCTCACGCTGCAGCAGCAGCGGCAGATAGGCCTCGCAGGCGAAGAACGCCGCGGCGGCGACACCACGCAACGCAATCACGCTGGGCAGGCCCCGGCGCAGGCGTAGCGTGCCCGGCGGCAGCAGGCGGTGCCCGCACAGCAGCAGGCCGGCCACGGCCACGCCCATGCAGGCCAGCGCCGGCACGCCCTGCTGCTGGCCGCCGAAGTACAGCAGCAGCGCGGCCAGCGATGCACCGATGGCCCAGCCCACGGCATCGCCGCTGTTGTCCTCGTCGCTGGTTTCAATAGGCGCCTGCCGCGCCAGTGCCGGGCGCAGCATCAACGCCGCCGGAATCGCCAGCAGTGGCACGATCAGGAACACCCAGCGCCAGCCCAGGTGCTGCACGATCAGGCCGCTCAGCGCCGGGCCGACCATCGACGGCACCACCCAGCCGGCCGAAAACGCAGCGAAGACCTTCGGCCGCAGCGCCTCGGGATAGTTGCGGCCGACCATCACGTACAGCGCCACCGAGATCGCGCCGCTGCCCAGGCCCTGCAGCAGGCGCCCTGCCACCAGCGTGCCCATTCGCGTGGCCAGGCCGGCCAGCAGCAGGCCCAGCACGAAGCACGCAAGGCCCCACCACAGCGGTCGCGCCGGGCCGCTGCGGTCGGTCCAGCGCCCGGCCACGGTCATGCCGACCACGCTGGTGGCCAGGGTGCCGCCGAAGGCCAGCGCGTACAGGCGCAGGCCATCCAGTGCCTCGGCCACGGTGGGCATCGCCGCGGCCACGGCCAATGCTTCGAAAGCGAGCAGGGCGACCAGCACGACCATGCCGATGGTGGTGCTGCGGTGGGCGGGCGAAAGGATCGACTCGGGTGCGGACGTCGCCGTCGCCGATGCTGCGGTGGGGGTGTTCATGCGGGGGAGGATGCTGGGGCCGCGCTTGTCATCCGGCGGCGAAGGACGCAGCATGACACCTGAACCATGGTTGAGGTCAAGCGATGCAGGAACAGGAACTGAGCGTGGGTGACGTGGCCCACCGCAGCGGCGTCGCGGTATCGGCGCTGCACTTCTACGAGCGCAAGGGCCTGATCAGCAGCCTGCGCACGGCGGGCAACCAGCGGCGATATGCGCGCGACGTACTGCGCCGCCTGGCGGTGATCCGCGTTGCACAGCGCGTGGGCATGCCACTGGAAGCGGTGGCCCGGGCGTTCGAGACCCTGCCGCAGGGCCGCGCGCCGACCAAGGCCGACTGGGCGCGGCTGTCCGCGCGCTGGCAGCAGGAACTGGAGGAGCGCATCCACATGCTGCAGCTGCTGCGCGATGAACTGACCGGCTGCATCGGCTGTGGCTGCCTGTCGCTGAAGCGTTGCCGCCTGGCCAACCCCGACGACGTGCTCGGAGAACGCGGCGACGGCCCCATGCGCTGGGGCTGAGCCGCCTCCGGTAGCGCCGGGCCGTGCCCGGCGGCGGTTCCAGCAATTACCAGACGGTGAGGGTCTCGCCGCTCTGGATGCCTTCCACGGCGCGCTGGAAGGCCAGTGCCGCGCGCTGCGCGGGCACGGCTTCAAAGCCAGGGAAGTAAGGGCCGTAAGAGTCCAGTGATTCGGCCAGCACGTTCGGGCTGACGGCGTTGATGCGCATGCCGCGCGGCAACAGTTCAAGCGCGGCGGCGCGCACGAAGCCTTCCAGCGCCTGGTTCACCGCGGTGGCGTTGACGCCGTCGCGGATCGGCTGCGCGCTGATGATGCCGGTGGTGAGGGTGATCGAGCCGCCCGGGTTGAGATGATGCTGGGCCGCCAGCGCCAGCCGCACCTGGCCAAGCAGCTTGTCCTGCAGGCCGCTGTTGAACTGCGCGGCGGTCATCGTCTGCAGCGGGCCGAAATGCACGTTGCCGGTGGTGGAGATCACTGCATCGACCGGGCCGGCCTGCGCGAACAGGGCCGAGACGCTGGCATCGTCGGCCAGGTCCACACGCAGCGCGCCGCTGCGGCGGCCGGCGGCAAGAATCTCGTGGTGCTGGCCAAGGTGGCGGGCGACCGCCTGGCCAAGGGTACCGCTGGCACCGACAAGCAGGATCTTCATCGTGGCGTCCTCATGGGGAAGGGCTCCAGTCTGCGCCGCCGGATATGGGTTTGGTAAGCGGCGTATGATTCGCATATTCCTAACCAAGAGTTAGTAATGGATACCTTGCGCTGCATGCAGGCCTTCGTGGCCGTGGCCGAGCACGGCAGCTTCGCGGCGGCTGCCGTGCAGCTGCAGGTGTCGGCAGTGATGGCCGGCAAATACATCCAGCAGCTGGAGGCGCACCTGGGCACCGCGCTGCTGCAGCGGAACACCCGACACCAGCGGCTGACCGAGGCGGGCGCGGCCTACCTGGCCGGCTGCCGGCAGGTGCTGGAACAGGTGCAGCAGGCCGAGGCCGATGTCGCCGGACTGCAGCGGCAACCGCAGGGCCTGCTGCGGATCAGTGCGCCCACCACCTGGGGCAGCTGCGTGCTGGCGCCGTTGCTGTCGGGCCTGCTGCGCGCGCAGCCGCTGCTGGATATCGAACTGGACCTCAGCAACCGCCGGGTGGACCTGATCGAAGATGGCTTCGATGCGGCGATCCGGGTCGGGCCGCTGCCCTCGCAGGAACTGGTGGCGCGCCCGCTGCCGCCGTATGCAATGAGCCTGTGTGCGTCGCCGGCCTACCTGCGCCGGCGCGGCACGCCACGGACGCCGGCCGACCTGGCCGGACATGACTGCCTGAGCCATCTGGCCTGGCGCGGCGGCCATGGCTGGCAGCTGGCCAATGGCGAACAGGTCGATTGGGATGCACGGTTGACCAGCAACGATGGCTACGCGCTGCGTGAAGCGGCGGTGGCCGGTGCCGGATTGATCCTGCAGCCGACGGCGTTGCTGGCGGCGGACATCGCGGCCGGGCGCCTGAAGCCGCTGTTGCGCGGATACGTGCCGGAGCCGCGGCCGATGCATCTGATCTACCTGCCGGACCGACGCCCGCGCCCGCGACTGCAGTGCTTCATCGATTTCGTCATGGCCACATTGGCGCGTTGACGACGCATTACGGTAGGTGCCGACCGTTGGTCGGCACGACATCACACATCGCGATCAATCATTGGCCGCCGATAACTGCCGCCCGCGCTGCTGCGCCGCCTGCAGTGCCTTGTCCACCAGCGCCTCGAAACCATCGGCCTGGAAGCTCTCGATTGCCGCCTGGGTGGTGCCGTTGGGCGAGGTCACCCGGCGCCGCAGTTCGGCCGGGCTTTCGCCGGCTTCGTCCAGCATCCGCGACGCGCCCAGCAGGGTCTGCACCACCAGCGCGCGGGCGGCGTCGGCCGGCAGGCCCTGCGCAATGCCGGCCGCCTCCATCGCTTCGGCCAGCAGGAACACGTACGCCGGGCCGCTGCCGGACACGGCGGTCACCGAATCCATCAGCGCCTCGTCATCAATCCACACCGTGCGCCCGGCGCTGGCCAGCACGCGATCAGCCTGCGCCCGCTGCTGCGCATCCACCGCCGCCGTTGCATACAGGCCGGTCACGCCGGCGCCGAGCAGGGCAGGGGTGTTGGGCATCGCGCGCACCACCGGCAGCGCACCGCCCAGCCAGCGCTGCAGCTGCGCGCTGGTGATGCCCGCGGCAATCGACACCACCAGCGGTGCCTGCGCCTGGGCCAGCGCCTGCAGCGACTGGCAGACCTCGCGCAGCACCTGCGGTTTCACTGCCAGCAGCCAGGTCTGGCCCTGCGCGGCGGCAGCGGCGGCCGTTTCGTGGGTCTGCACGCCGAAATCGGCGGCCAGTGACTCGCGCAGCGCGGCCACCGGCTCGGCCACGTGGATCTGCGCCGCCGGCACGCCCTGGCGGACCAGCCCGGCAATCAGGCTGCGGGCCATGTTGCCGCCGCCGATGAAGGTGATCGATTCAACTGTCATGCGGGAGTTCCTTGGTTCAGGCCGGGCGCGGACGCGCACCGAACAGGGCGGTGCCGATGCGCACCAGGGTGGCACCTTCGGCGATGGCCTCGGCGTAGTCGCTGCTCATGCCCATCGACAGGGTGTCCACCTGCGGATGGCGCGCGGCCAACGAGTCAAAAAGTGTGCGCATGCGCACGAAGGCATCGCGACGGCGCTCGGCCTCCGGCCACGGCGCGGGAATGGCCATCAGCCCGCGCAGGCACAGCGTGGGCTCGGCGCCGATGGCCGCGGCCAGCGCGTCCACGTCCTGCGGCGCACACCCGTGCTTGCTGGATTCATCATCGATGTTGACCTGGATGAGCACGTTCAACGGCGCACGCCCGGCCGGGCGATGGCGGGCCAGGGCCGCTACCAGCTTCGGCCGGTCCACGCTCTGCACCCAGTCGAAGTGGCTGGCCACGGCCTCGGCCTTGTTCGACTGCAGGTGGCCGATCAGGTGCCATTCCAGCCCCAGCGCCTGCAGCGCCTGCATCTTGGCCAGGGCTTCCTGCACGTAGTTTTCGCCGAAGGCGCGCTGGCCCTGCGCGGCCAGGGTGGCCACGGCCTCGGCCGGCTGGGTCTTGGAAACCGCCAGCAGGCGCGGCGGTGGCCGCCCGGCGGCCTCGGCGGCGTTGTGCAGGTTGCTCAGGATCTCGGGCAGGGCAGTGGCCACGTAACGCGTTCCAGTGTGACAGGAGGCTATACTGCCGCCAGGGGAAAGATCCTTCCAGTCGAAGCCGTTATTGGGGAGTAGCCGCTCATGGATATCGCCGAGCTGTTGGCGTTTTCCGTAAAGAACAAAGCGTCCGACCTGCACCTGTCTGCAGGCCTGCCGCCGATGATCCGCGTGGACGGCGATGTTCGCCGGATCAACATCCCGGCCCTGGACCACAAGCAGGTCCATGCGCTGGTGTACGACATCATGTCCGACAAGCAACGGCGCGATTACGAGGAATTCCTCGAAGTCGACTTCTCCTTCGAGATTCCGTCGCTGGCTCGCTTCCGTGTCAACGCCTTCAACCAGAACCGCGGCGCCGGTGCGGTGTTCCGTACCATTCCGTCCGAGGTGCTGACCCTGGAGGACCTGGCCTGCCCGCCGCTGTTCCGCGAGGTGATCCAGCAGCCGCAGGGCCTGATCCTGGTGACCGGCCCGACCGGTTCGGGCAAGTCGACCACGCTGGCGGCGATGATCGACTACATCAACAAGAACGAATACGGCCACATCCTCACCGTCGAGGATCCGATCGAATTCGTGCACACCTCGCAGAAGTGCCTGATCAACCAGCGCGAAGTGCACCGCGATACGCACGGCTTCAACGAAGCACTGCGCTCGGCACTGCGTGAGGATCCGGACATCATCCTGGTGGGCGAACTCCGTGACCTGGAAACCATCCGCCTGGCGCTGACCGCCGCGGAAACCGGCCACCTGGTGTTCGGCACCCTGCACACCAGCTCGGCGGCCAAGACCATCGACCGTATCATCGACGTGTTCCCGGCCGGCGAAAAGCCGATGGTGCGCTCGATGCTGTCCGAATCGCTGCGCGCGGTCATCTCGCAGGCGCTGCTGAAGAAGGTCGGCGGCGGCCGTACCGCGGCGTGGGAAATCATGGTCGGCACCCCGGCCATCCGCAACCTGATCCGCGAGGACAAGGTCGCGCAGATGTACTCGGCCATCCAGACCGGCCAGCAGTACGGAATGATGACCCTGGACCAGCACCTGCAGGACCTGGTCAAGCGCAGCCTGATCACCCGCAACCAGGCCCGCGAGTACGCCAAGGACAAGCGTCTGTTCGAGTAAGGCGAGGCAACGGTGGGGCGGTGCGCATGCATGCCGCTGTCCCGCGATGTCCTGTCCACCGACCGATCTCTGGCAAACGCCCATTGGGAGCCCGCCATGAACAGCACCGCCAGTACCGCCAGCACCATCGATTTCACCTCGTTCCTCAAGCTTATGGCGCACCAGCGCGCCTCGGACCTGTTCATCACCGCGGGCATGCCGCCGGCGATCAAGGTCAACGGCAAGATCTCGCCGATCACGCAGACGCCGCTGACCCCGCAGCAGAGCCGCGACCTGGTCCTCAACGTGATGACCCCGGCGCAGCGCGAGGAATTCGAGAAGACCCACGAGTGCAACTTCGCCATCGGTCTGTCCGGTGTCGGCCGTTTCCGCGTGAGCTGCTTCTACCAGCGCAACCAGGTCGGCATGGTGCTGCGCCGTATTGAAACGCGCATCCCCACTGTGGAAGAACTGAGCCTGCCGCCGATCATCAAGACGCTGGCGATGACCAAGCGCGGCATCATCCTCTTCGTCGGTGCCACCGGTACCGGCAAGTCGACCTCGCTGGCGGCAATGATCGGTTACCGCAACCAGAACTCGACCGGCCACATCATCACCATCGAAGACCCGATCGAGTTCGTGCACAAGCACGAGGGCTGCATCATCACCCAGCGTGAAGTCGGCATCGATACCGACAGCTGGGAAGCCGCCCTGAAGAACACCCTGCGCCAGGCGCCGGACGTGATCATGATCGGCGAGGTGCGTACCCGCGAGGGCATGGACCACGCCATCGCCTTCGCCGAAACCGGCCACCTGGTGCTGTGTACCCTGCATGCCAACAACGCCAACCAGGCGATGGACCGCATCATCAACTTCTTCCCGGAAGACCGCCGCAACCAGCTGCTGATGGATCTGTCGCTGAACCTCAAGGGCGTGGTCGCGCAGCAGCTCGTTCCTTCGCCCGATGGCCGTTCGCGCAAGGTCGCGATGGAGATCCTGCTGGGCACGCCGCTGGTGCAGGACTACATCCGCGACGGCGAGATCCACAAGCTCAAGGAACTGATGAAGGAGTCCGTCGAGCTGGGCATGAAGACCTTCGACCAGAGCCTGTTCGAGCTGTACCAGGCCGGTGAGATCAGCTACGAGGACGCGCTGCGTTACGCCGATTCGCAGAACGAAGTGCGCCTGCGCATCAAGCTCAGCCAGGGCGGCGATGCGCGCACCCTGTCGCAGGGGCTGGATGGCGTGGAGATTTCAGAGGTTCGTTGACCTACAGCCGCATGGGCTCCCGGCTAGGGGGACTGTTACAGGGGATTGCATATGGACATGCCGTTGGCCCGCAACGTGGTGCTGATTGGTTTCGAGAACATGCAGCCGCCATCCCTGAAGGAACTGGCGGCACCGGGGTTCACGGTTCTGGTGTTTGTTGGTGCATCGCAGGCGCGCATCAGCATGGATGTGGCCGAGGCCATGCAGGGGTTGGCAGCCAGGGGCGTTTCGCCAAGCGCGGCAGAGCGCTGGCGTACCTGCGTTGCCCGCAGCGAAAACGGTGCTGCCGGATGCGCGGTTGATGCACGTGCGCGATTGGCTGGTGCGACAGGACAAAGCCCGGCCTGCCTCCAGGGTGGCCCTGCAGAACTCCATCGCCAACCTCTTCCAGAAGACCTTGGCTGCCACTGAAGTCGCCGCGCTGGTGCAGCAGTTGCAACAGAAAAAGTGGATAGTGCTGGAGGGCAACACGGTCCGTTACCAGTTGGCGGCCATGCGCGCCTGAGTGGCACTGGCGCCGCTCCTGCGCCTCTGCGATAGTCGCACCGTCACCGCGTTCGCGGGACAGGGGGAGCCGGCACCCTGCCGGCGCGACAACTCAGGATTCGCACATGGACTTGCACGATCCGTATCGCGCGCCGGCAGCCGTGCCTGCGCGTCCACCGACGTTGCCAACCGCGCCGGTCAGCTTTTCTGCATCCACCACAGCGGTGTACTACTCACCGTCCACCCTGAAGATCGCCGCGCTGTCGATGGCGTCGATGGGCTTGTATCCGATGTACTGGTTCTGGCAGAACTGGCGCGCGATCAAGCGCGAGACCGGTGGGACGCAGTGGCCGTGGGCGCGCGCGCTGTTTTCGCCGCTCTGGTCGTTCCTCTGCTTCAGTGACCTGCGCGACGTGGCGCAGTCGCGGCGCCGGCAGCTGGCCTTCGCGCCGGCGGTGCTGGGCGTGCTGTTCTTCGTGCTCAACCTCGCCGGTCGCCTGCCCAACGGCGCCGCCTTGATCGCACTCTTCGGCTTCGTGCCGCTACTGCCGGTCAACAGCCTGCTGCGGCAGTACCACCATGATGAAAAAGTGGACATGCAGCGCATGGATCGCTTCGGTGTCTGGCACATCCTGCTGACCCTGGCCGGTGGTGCGGTGTTGCTGCTGGCCGTGCTGGGCTACGCGATGGGTAACGCGGATTGATGAAATCCAGTCATGACCGACTGCCATCCAGGTCGTTCAATCCAGCGGGGGTAGGGGCGTATCGTCGTCGTTCCCGCTCTGGAGCATGACGATGCAGACACGTGAACTCGGCCGCAGTGGTCTGAAGGTTTCCGCCCTTGGCCTGGGCTGCATGGGCCTGAGCCACAGCTATGGCCCGCCGGTCGAGCACGGCCAGGGCATCGCCCTGCTGCATGCCGCCGTCGAACGCGGCGTGACCTTTTTCGATACCGCCGAGGTCTACGGTCCGTACACCAATGAAGCACTGGTGGGCGAGTCACTGGCGCCGTACCGCGACAAGCTGGTGATCGCCACCAAGTTCGGCTTCAAGGACGCCCGCACCGATACCGGCCTGGACAGCCGCCCGGAAAACATCCGCGCGGTGGCCGAGGCCAGCCTCAAGCGCCTGCGCACCGACCACATCGATCTGTTTTACCAGCACCGCGTGGACCCGAACGTGCCGATCGAGGACGTGGCCGGCACCGTGCGCGACCTGATCGCCGAAGGCAAGGTCGGCCACTTCGGCCTGTCCGAGGCCAGTGCCGCGACGGTGCGCCGTGCGCATGCGGTGCAGCCGGTGGCCGCGGTGCAGAGCGAGTACTCGCTGTGGTGGCGCGAACCGGAGCGCGAACTGCTGCCGACGCTGCAGGAACTGGGCATCGGCTTCGTGCCGTTCAGTCCGCTCGGCCGCGGCTTCCTGACCGGCACCATCACCGCCGATACGACCTTCAGCGACAACGATTTCCGCAACAGCGTGCCGCGTTTCGAAGTGGAAGCGCGCCGTGCGAACCAGGCGCTGGTGGATCGCATCGGCACGATTGCTGCGGCCCGTGGCGCGACCCCGGCGCAGGTGGCACTGGCCTGGCTGCTGGCGCAGGCACCGTGGATCGTGCCGATTCCGGGTACCACCAAGGTCCATCGCCTGGAAGAAAACCTGGCCGCGACCGAGCTGGTGCTGTCCACGGACGAGCTGCAGCGCATCGCCCAGGTGCTGGAAGAAGTGTCGATCGTCGGCGAGCGCTACAACGCGCAGCGCGCGGCGCAGGCCAAGGGCTGATCTGATCTGTGCTGTGGTGGGTGCGGACCGGTGGTGGTGGGTGCGGACCGTTGGTCCGCACTCCTTGACCCTCACCCCATCGGCCCGCGCAGCGCGTCCAGCACCGTGCGCATGGCCACACTGATGTGGCGGCGCGACGGGTAGTAGGCGTAGTAGCCGTCGAAGGTCGGGCACCAGTCATCCAGCACTGACTGCAGGCGGCCCTGTTCCAGCAGCGCCAGCACCTGGTCCTCGGGCAGCCAGGCCAGGCCGCTGCCGGCCAGTGCGGCTTCGCGGGTCATGCCCATGGTGTTGAAGGTCCACTGGCCGCTGACGCGCACGCTCAGTTCGTTGCCATCCTGGCCGAAATCCCACGGCATCAGCCCGCCGTGGGTGGGCAGGCGCAGGGTGATGCAGTTGTGCGCCGCCAGCTCCTGCGGATGCCGCGGCGCGGTGTGCTGGCGGAAGTAGCTGGGCGCACCGACCACGCGCATGCGCAGCGGCGGGCTGATCGGCACCGCCACCATGTCGCGGGCCAGCCGTTCGCCGAGGCGGATGCCGATGTCATAGCGCTCGGCAACGATGTCGGCCAGTGCGTAGTCGGCGGTCAGTTCGACGTTCAGATCGGGGTACTGCTGCAGCAGCGGCGCCAGCCGTGGCCAGGCCAGGTATTCGGCGGCGTGTCCGGTGGCGTTGATGCGGATGGTGCCGGCGGGGCGCTCGCGGTATTCGGCCAGCGCGGCCAGTTCGTTCTCGATCTCATCCAGGCGCGGGGCGAGGGTATCGAGCAGGCGGGCGCCGGCTTCGGTGGTGGACACGCTGCGGGTGGTGCGGGTGAGAAGGCGCACGCCGAGGCGTTCTTCCAGGCCGCGCATGGCGTGGCTGAGGGCGGACTGGGAGACGCCGAGCTGGGCGGCGGCCTTGGTGAAGCTGCCCTGGCGGGCAACGTGGACGAAGGCCTGCAGGTCGTTGAGGTTTTCGCGGGGCATGAGGGGATGATACGGCCGGGCTGCGCCCGGCACCTGCCGAAGCAACGTCAACGTCAAATGCGTGCTTTCCGTGGGATGGCGGGGTGGGTCCGGTTGAGGGGGACGCTGCAAGTACGTCCCTGTAAGCTCGGTCGCCGCATCCATGCGGCTCACGCCCCCTC
>NZ_QETL01000086.1:0-17073 GCF_003105135.1 Stenotrophomonas sp. SPM
GCTGGGCCGAAGCCGGGCCGGCTGCCGGAGCGGCCGCATCCGGACCTGCCGCCAGCGGCGCGACGGCCGGAGCAGCAGCACCAGGCGTCGCCACCGAGCCATCGGCATTCAGGCCGGGGGTGGTGGTCTCGTCGCTCTGTGCCGGCAGCTTCACCGTCACCTTGAACAGGTACGGCAGGGCCTTGATGTCAGCCACAGGGCCACCGGCACGGATTTCCTTGTCCTTGTCCGGGGTGCTGGCCTCGATGATCGACAGTTCCGGGTTGGTCATCCAGCCGGACACTTCCAGGTTGCGCATGTACGCCGAAACGCGGGCGTTGGACTGGGTGCGGCCTTCCAGGGTGAGCATGTCGCCGTCCTGGGTCAGGGCGGTCAGCACCACGCCATCGGGAATGGTGCGGACCAGGGCATCGAACAGGTGGACCATCTGCGAACGCTTGGCCTGCAGCTGTTCGATGACGGCCTTGCGCGCCAGCAGGCGGCTCTTCTGCTCGTCGAGGCGCTTGATCTCCTCGTTCTGCTTCTTGACCTTGTCGATCTCGGTCTGCAGATACGCATTGCGCTCCTGCTGGCCGCTGACCTGCATGTCGTAGTAGAACCAGATCAGCAGGGACAGCAGCAGGCCACCGAGCGCGGCCATGCCCAGCATGACGCCGAACTCGCGCTGGCGCTGCTTGCGCCGTTCGGCGCGCCAGGGCAATAGATTGATGCGTGCCATCAGTCGAAGCTCCTCAGTGCCAGACCGGTAGCGATCATCAGCGCGGGGGCATCCTGGGCAAGCGCCTGCGCCTGCACCTTCGGGCCCAGGGTCATCTGTGCCAGCGGGTTGGCGACCACGGTCGGCACGCCCAGCTGCTCTTCGACCATCTCCGGCAGACCGGCCAGCGCGGCGCAACCGCCGGCGAGCACGATGTGGTCGACCCGGTTGAATTCGCTGCCTGCGTAGAAGAACTGCAGCAGGCGGCTGATCTGCTGGACCGTCGCTTCCTTGAAGGGCTCCAGCACTTCCACTTCGTAGCTTTCCGGCAGCCCGCCCTGGCGCTTGGCCAGACCCGCTTCCTCATAGCTCAGGCCGTAGCGGCGCATGATCTCGTCGGTCAGCTGCTTGCCACCGAACACCTGTTCGCGGCTGTACAGGCTACGGCCGCCGCGCAGGACGTTCAGCGTGGTCATGGTGGCGCCGATGTCGACCAGGGCCACCACGCCGTCGTGGGACACCGGCAGCTCGCTGGCCACCAGGGCGAAGGCGTTCTCGACCGCGAAGGCCTCCACGTCCATCACCTTGGCCTGCAGGCCACCCAGCTCCAGCGCCGACTGGCGCAGCTCGACGTTTTCCGAGCGCGAGGCGGCCAGCAGCACCTGGACCATCTCCGGGTTGTTCGGGATCGCCCCGATCACCTCGAAGTCCAGGTTCACTTCCTCGATCGGGTACGGAATGTAGTTGACCGCTTCCAGCTCGATCTGGGCTTCCATGTCGGCTTCGTCGAGGTCGGCCGGCATCGGGATCACCTTGGTGATCACCGCCGAACCGGCCACGGCGGCCGCGGCCAGCTTGGCCTTGCTGCCGGAACGGTTCATCGCCCGGCGGATGGCCTCGCCCACGGCCTCCACTTCGACGATGTTCTTTTCAACCACAGCATTCGGCGGCAACGGTTCCACGGCGTAGTGTTCCACGCGGAAACGGTTGCCGCTGCGGGAAAGCTGCAACAGCTTTACCGCAGTCGAACTGATGTCGACGCCAATGAGCGGCGACTGACTTTTTGGGATGAGCCCCACGGTTTCTCCCCTGCCGACGGGCACTTGGACACAGGATCTGCGTCCGCGCATTAATAACGTATTTTTAGCGAATGGCAACCGCCCTGCTGTGAAATCCCTCACAGGATGAACACGCAGCCCCTGGCAATTCCCCTTGCGTTCCCCGGTACCGGCCCCAGCCGCTACCTTGCGTAATCTATACTCTGCGACCACGAAATTCGCAATCGGAATCTGACACCGATGACTCGTCTCCGCCGCTGGCTGCGCTGGATCTTTGTTGTTGTCCTGGTCCTGGCGCTGGTTGGTGCTGCCGCCGTGGGCGGCCTGTACTACGCCGTATCGTCCAAGCTTCCCGACGTGCAGACCCTGCGCGACGTGGAAATGCAGGAGCCGATGTACGTCTATGCCTCCGACGGCAAGCTGATGGCCGTCTTCGGCGAGACCCGGCGCACCCCCATCACCATGAAGGACGTGCCGGAGAACCTGAAGCGGGCTTTCCTGGCCACCGAGGACGCCCGCTTCTATGAACACGGCGGCGTGGACTACAAGGGCATCGCCCGCGCGGTCTGGCTGCTGGCCACCACCAGCGACCGGCGCGTGCCGGGGGGGTCGACCATCACCCAGCAGGTTGCCCGCCAGTTCTTCCTCAGCTCCGAGTACAGCTACACGCGCAAGCTGGCCGAGATCCTGCTGGCCCGCAAGATCGAGTCCGAGCTGAGCAAGGACGAGATCTTCGAGCTGTACCTGAACAAGAGTTTCTTCGGCAACCGCGCCTACGGTGTGGCCGCTGCGGCCGAGTTCTACTACGGCAAGAAGCTGAACGAGCTGGATCTGGACGAAATGGCCTCGCTGGCCGGCATCCCCAAGTTCCCCTCCTCCGGCAACCCGATCTCCAACCCGGAACGTGCCCGCCAGCGCCGCGACAACTACGTGCTGCAGCGCATGGCCGACCTGCAGTTCGTCACCCAGGCCGAGGCCGATGCGGCCAAGGCCGTGCCGATGCACGCCACCCCGCATGAGCCGCCGGTGGAGGTGTACGCCCCGTACGTGGCCGAGCTGGTGCGCCAGGAAATGATCGCCCGCTTCGGCGGTGACGTGGTCAACAAGGGCTACCACGTCACCACGACGATCGATTCGACTCTGCAGGAATCGGCCAACCTGGCCGTACGTGACGGCCTGCTGCTGTACGACCATCGCCACGGCTGGCACGGCGTGGAAAAGCAGGTGCAGCTGGGCGCCGGTGATGACGCCGCCGCCCTGGCCGAGCACCTGCGCGGCATCGTCGCCCAGGCCGGCCTGCTGCCGGCCATCGTCGCCAGCACCGGCGCCGACGGCAGCGCCACCGTGGTCCTGGCCAACCGCAGCGAGATCGTGCTGCCGGCCGGCGCCGCCAAATGGACCAACAAGACCCCAGGCAAGCTGGTGCAGCGCGGCGACATCGTGCGTGTGCGTGCTGGCGCCAAGGAAGGCGAGTGGCTGCTGGACCAGATCCCGCGCGGCCAGTCCGCCCTGGTCTCGCTGGATGCCAACAGCGGTGCCCTGAAGGCCCTGGTCGGTGGTTTCAGCTTCTCCGGCAACAAGTTCAACCGTGCCACCCAGGCCCGCCGCCAGCCGGGTTCGAGCTTCAAGCCGTTCGTCTACGCGGCCGCCTTCGACAAGGGCTACAACCCCGCCTCGATCGTGCTCGACGCCCCGGTCGTGTTCCGCGACCGCCGCGGCAAGACCTGGGCCCCGCAGAACGACGGCGGCGGCTTCCGCGGCCCGATGCGCCTGCGCGAGGCGCTGGTGCAGTCGCGCAACCTGGTCTCGGTGCGCCTGCTTGACGGCATGGGTGTGGATTACGCGCGCAAGTACATCAGTGAGTTCGGCTTTGCCGAATCGGAACTGCCGCCGAACCTGTCGATGTCGCTGGGTACCGCCTCGCTCACCCCACTGTCGGTGGCCCGTGGCTACGCCGTGTTCGCCAATGGCGGCTCGCGCGTGGACACCTGGCTGATCGATCAGGTGACCGACCGCGACGGCACCGTGGTGTTCAAGGAGAACCCGGCCCTGGCCTGCCGCGAGTGCGCCGGCACCAGCGACCAGCCGGTGAACCAGGTGGTGGACGGCTTCAACTTCGGCGCCCCGGCGCCCAAGCCCGATGCCACCGCCGCCGCGCCGGCCACCGAGACCCCGGCCGCACCGGTCAACCCGGACGCCCGCACCGCCCCGCGCGCGATCGACGCCCGTACGGCTTATCAGCTGGTGTCGATGATGCGCGACGTGGTCCAGCGCGGTACCGGTACCGCCGCCAAGGTGCTCGGCCGCGCCGACCTGGGTGGCAAGACCGGTTCGACCAACGACCACCGCGATGCCTGGTTCTCCGGCTTCGGCGGCCCGTACGTCACCACCGTCTGGGTGGGCCGCGACGACTTCCGCTCGCTGGGCTACCGCGAATACGGTGGCAAGGCCGCCCTGCCGATCTGGATCGACTACATGCGCACCGCCCTGAAGGACGTGCCGCTGGCCGAGAACGAACCGCCGGCCGGCATGGTCCAGGCCACGCTCAACGGCGCGGTGGAGTGGGTGAAGGTGGAAGACATGGACCGCCTGACCGACTACGACCTCAACCTGCAGAACACCCCGCAGGCCGACGCCGCCGCGTTCGATATCTTCTGACGCCGGTACGGGTGGGTGCCAACCGTTGGTTGGCACTCATGCAATCCGCCGGGCATGGCCCGGCGCTACCGGGGGTTGCCAACGCCGATTGGCGCGTTGGCATCTACCCATGCGCCCCCACGCAGATGTCACATCACTGCGCTAACCTGTCTGCAGGTCGCATCAGGAGTCTTTGCATGCATCGGGCACGTCAGCATGCTGCCAGCCAGACCCGCGAGCGGCGCCACCGCCTCGCCCACGAAGCCGCCCGCCTCATGGCCGAAGGCGGCATCCGCGACTACCACCAGGCCAAGTTGAAGGCCGCCAGCCGCCTCGGCATCCACGACGATGCCTCCCTGCCCCGCAACGTCGAGATCGAAGACGCCCTGCGCGAGTACCAGCGCCTGTTCTCCGGCCCGCAGCACGGCAACGAACTGCAGCGCCGCCGCGAAGCCGCACTGCGTGCCCTGGAATTCCTCCACGGCTTTTCACCGCGGCTGGCTGGCCCGGTGCTGGATGGCACCGCAGACGCCAACAGCCCCGTCCAGCTGCACCTGCACAGCGACGACCCGGAAGCCGTGCACCGCTTCCTTGACGAACACGGCATTCCCGCCGAATCGCGCGTACGCCGGCTGCGCCTGGACCGCGAGCGCAGCCTGGACGTCCCGGTGTGGGTGTTCAGTGCGGAGGAACTGACCTTCGACCTGGCCGTGCTGCCCTACGACACCCTGCGCCAGGCACCGCTGTCGCCGGTGGATGAAAAGCCGATGCGGCGGGCATCCATCGCGCAGCTGCGGCAGCTGCTGGCGGAAGCGGAGATCAGCGCCTACATCGGCCCCACCCTGTAGAGCCGAGCCCATGCTCGCCTGCTCTGCCGCATGGCACCGCATGGGTAGCTCCGGGCCATGCCCGGCGAGCGCAGCGGCGTTAGGCCGTGTCGACCAAGGTCGACACCTACAGCGCGTCACATCGCGTAACGCGGGTCCAGCGGCTTATCCATCAACCGCGACAACCACGGCATCGGCTCGCGCTGCGGGTATTCCTCCATCATCCGCTCGTGCAGCACCTGGATGTCACTCAGCATCCAGCCGTGGAAGACCACATCCTGGAACGGGTCGGACCACGAGTTCTGCAACCGGTTCAAGTCGCCTTCCAGCGGCGGCAGCGCACCGTCGGGCAGGTCGAGCATCGGCCGCAGTGCCGCATCCAGTCTGGCCGTCCGCTCCCCCGCCCTGCGCAGCTGCGCCACACTCTCCTTTATATGCCAGCAGATGAAGGGCGCGCACACCCCCGTCGCGCGGATGTAGTCGGAGATGTCCGCCAGCATGTCTGCCTGCAGCTGCTTGGACTCCTCGCCCAGATAGAGCTCGCGCGCGCGCAACGCACGCAGCGTCGCCGCACGCACCTCGTCGGCCGTGGTGTAATCCTGCCCGGGCTTGCCGCCGCCGTGAAGTGCGACGGCCACGCGATGCATCGACTGCTCCCGGATCAACCGCACCTGCACCTTGGCCGCCTCCGGATGCACGCGCAGTACCGGCGGGTTGCTGATCCTCCAGATGATCCAGCAGGAATACACCAGCCCCAGCATCAGCAGCGCGTAGACAAGCGTCCATCCATTGATGCTGCGCACCACATAGTTGTACCGCGCACGCCATACATAGAAGCGCCGGTAGGTCATGAAACGGCTGAACCGTTTGTACATCGCCATCTCCCTTTGAAGTGCCCCGGCGCAACGGGCATCCTTCTGCGCGCCGCGCCGGGGCTGCATGGCTTACCAGCCGATGCCCACGCCCACGCCAACGCTCTGCTCACCGCTGTTGGTGAACGCCCCGTTGAGGCTGAACGTGGCCGAGCCCTTCTCGTTGAGTACGCGCTGGTAGCCCACCGCCATGGCCGACTCGCCCTCGGCATAGCCCACGCCCGCGCCGAGGCGGTTGTAGGTGGCCAGGCCGGCCGTGTTCATGGCCATGGCCGTCTGCGCACTGCTCATCGCCGCCATGCGGTTGAAGCGCTTGTCCATCTTGTCCAGGCGCTGCTCCACGCCCTTGATGGCACCATCGGTGTACTCATTGGCGCGCGCGAGCATCTTCTCGAGCTCGGCGGTGTCCACCTGCGGGGTCGGTGCGGGCGCGTCATCCTTCTTGGACTTGGGCTGCGGCGTGGGCGACGACGACGGCGCACTGCCGCTGTCGGCTACGGCCTTGTCACCCTCGTTGGCCACCGGCGGAGTGGCCGCGGCCGATTCGCTGCTGGTCGGGGTGGGCGTTGGCGTGCCCGCATTGGCCGATGCAGTCGCCATCGCACGGGCCTGCGGCTTACCGTCAACACGCTGCTCCAGCCCGTCCATGCGGCCATTGAGCTGCTGCTGCACCGCATGCAGCTGGCCACCGTTGACGGCCTCGCGGCTGCCGGCGGCAATCAGGCCGTTGGCCACGTTGGAGATGACCATGCCGTTGGCGCCTGCCAGGGTGAGCTGAGCGGCACCATCGCTGCGGGTGGAGGGGCTTTCCTGGAAGACCGAACGCAGGTGGGTTTCCACGCGGTCTACGCGGGAGTCGGTGGTGACTAGGGCCGCGTCTAGGGTGGTGAGGGCGTCGTTTACTGTGGTGTGGTGCTGCCCTTGGAGGTTGAAGCCGGGTGTGATGACATTGCCGTTGGCGTCGATGTTGCCGCCGAAAGCGGACAGTGCGCCGCGCAGCTGGCCGATGGTGGCTGCGTCGTTGCTGCCAGTGCCGCGGGAAATACCCGTCAATCTACGTCGCACGTTGTCATTTCCAAACGACACTGTGTCAGGCTCGGATGCTACCGATCCATAGCCGATGGCAACACCATTTCGCGCTTCAGCCAACACTCGGCTTTCCGCACCCAGCGCCATTCCTCTAACAGCGTTGACAGACGTCCCAACACCCAGCGCAAATCCCGCCTCGGCGTTCTCAGCAACAAACGCTGCTCGACCGATCGAGATTGAATTCTTGCCTTGGGCCGCTGCCCATGCACCCACAGCGACGCCGCCTTCTGAGCGCAACGACGCCTTTGCGTTCTTGCCAATAGCCACCCCGGCTGGGCCTGCTTGAGCTGGATACTGCCAATCCTCAGGCATCCAGCCAAATGCGAAGTTGCTGCCCATCTCTTCAATGGAGTTCAGTCGCAGGTTCGTGCTGTAAAGCTGGCTCCCACGCACCACATCCGAACTATCAGCAGAGAGGCGCGCATCGGCAACACCAGTTAGACGCGCGCCGCCGAAATCGATGGGGTTTCCATCTCCGGTCTTAGTCAGCAGATTCTTTTGCTCCGAACTCCAATCGCGCTGTATCGCGTCTAGGTCGCGTCGATTACGCTCGATCTTCTGCTCCGTGGCATACAGCTGATCACCGGTCACCGCATCACGGCTACCTGCGGCAATACGACCATCAGCCAGGTTCGACAAAACCATGCCCTGCGCGCCAGCCAAGTTCAGCTGAGCGATCCCATCCACCAGAGGTGATGGTGACTGCTGGAACATGGCACGCAACTGGCTTTCGACGCTCTCAGCGCGGCCGCTGGTTCTGATCACTGCCACATCTAGTGCCGCCAAAGCGTCGCCGACATTGTCCTGAGTTCCGCCTTGAACGTTGTAGGTGGGGCCGATGATCGTTCCGCCTGCATCCAAGTGCGCGCGCCCCCCTAGGCCCTGCAGAGTCTCTTTGAGCTGAGCAATAGTTGACGCATCCTCATCTCCGAGACCTCGAGCTACATTTACTAATCGGCGGCGATACAGATTCGTGCCGAATGAAACAGTGTCTGCATCCTTTGCTATTGAGCCGGCCCCGACAGCAACGGCCCTGTCTGCACCGATTTCAGCGCGACTATTCGCGCCAACTACTGTCGTCTCGATGCCCGCTGCACGCGAACCGGTGCCAAGTGCAAAAGAACTCTCGGCTCCCTTCTCTACAAGCGCGCCTCTTCCAAGAGCGACAGAGTTCTTGCCGTTCGCGATGGCAAAAGCACCTATCGCCGTCCCGCCTTCATTATCAATACCAGCCTGAGCGGAATCACCAATGGCCACGCTGAACGCCCCCGATCTGGCTGCATCACTCAGTCCGTCCGTTCCGATACTCAGGAAACGCCCGGCGCTCTCAAGCGTTTTGACACGTTCGTTGGTTGCAAACAACTGCCCACCATTAACAGCTTCAGTGCTGCCTGCCGAGCTGATATCACCCGCCGAAACGCCCGATACACGCGCACCGTCCATATCCACAAGACGACGATCAGCACTGAACTTCACCACGCCATCCAGATCCGGATCGAAGTTGTCCACGTCCGAGCGCAGCTGGTCGATATCAGTCCGGTTGGTCGACACGCGCTGGTCCTGCGCTGCCAGGGACTGGGTGTGCGTCGCCAGTTGCTGGCCGTGCAGCACCAGCGACTGGCCTTGGGTGGAGACGGCCTGATTGGTGGCATGAAGCTGCTGCCCGGTCACCACATCGGTGCTGGTGCTGCTCACCACGCCGTTGGCAACGTTGTTCACCCGGCGCTTGGCGCCATCCTTGTTGGCCACATCCACCACCGTGCCCGTGTTCTCGGCCCCCAAACGCACATTGCCCGTGGCAGAGGCTTGGCTTACCAGATCGCCAAGCGCGTTGGCCTTGCCCAGCGCAGTGTCGGCGGTGGTCTTCGCGCCCGCTGCCGCCGTTTGTGCAGCCGTGGCGGTGTTCTGCGCCGTGGTCACCTTGGTGTTGGTGGCGGTGAGCTGCCTACCGGTGACGGCATCGGTGCTGGTGCTGCTCAGAGTGCCATCACTCAAGCCGGTGACCTTACGGCCGGCATCGCTCTTGTTGCGCACATCCAGCACGGTCCCGGTGTTGTCACCACCGAGGCGCACATTGCCCGTGGCCGAGGCCTGGCTGACCAGGCCGCCCAGCGCAGTGGCCTTGCCCAGCGCGGTGTCGGCACTGGTCTTGGCGCTGTTGGCCGAACTCTGGGCCGCATCCGCCGCCGTCTGCGCCTTGGTCACGTTGGCATTGGTGGCGAACAACTGCTGGCCGGTCACCGCATCGGTGCTGGTGGCACTCAGCGCGCCGTTGCGAATTCCATTGAGGTAGCGGGTGGCATTGCTTTTGTTGGCAAAGCTGACCGTAGTACCGGTGTTGTCACCGCCCACCCGCACGGTGCCACTGGCCGAGGCCTGACTCAGTAGCCCGCCCAGCGCCGTCGCCTTGCCCAGCGCGCTGTCGGCGGTGGTCCTGGCACCGGTCGCCGCTGTCTGTGCAGCGGTGGCGGTGTTCTGCGCCGTGGTGACATTGGCGTTGGTGGCCGTGAGCTGCTTGCCGGTGACTGCCTCGGTGCTGGTGGTGTTCAACGTTGCATCGGCCAGGCCGCTGATGCGGCGGTTGGCATTGGCCTTGTTGCGCACATCCAGCACGGTGCCGGTGTTCTCGCCCCCCAGGCGTACATTGCCAGAAGCCGAGGCCTGGCTGACCAGGCCAGCCAGGCCATTGGCCTTGGACAGCGCGCTGTCGGCGGTGGTCTTGATGCTGTTGGCCGCGCTCTGGGCCGCATCGGCCGCGCTCTGCGCCTTGGTCACGTTGGCGTTGGTGGCAAACAGCTGCTGGCCCGTCACCGCATCGGTACTGGTGGTGCTCAGCGCGCCGTTGCGAATGCCGTTGAGGTAGCGGGTGGCGTTGTTCTTGTTGGCAAAGCTGACCGTGGTACCGGTGTTGTCACCGCCCACGCGCACGGTGCCACTGGCCGATGCCTGGGTCACCACCCGTGAATTGGCCAGTGCCTGGTCGGCCGTGGTCTTGGCTGTTGTCGCGGTGGCTTTGGCGGCATTGATGTCATTCTTTGCCACCTGCAACTGGCGGCCATTCACCGCATCCGTACTGCTGCTGCTGATGGTGCCGTCGGCAACATTGACGATCCGCCGTTTCGTAGAACCGTTGCCTACCGATACGGTGTCGGCCTCGGTGGCCTGCGACCCGCGCCCGAGTGCGACGGAGTTGGCCGCGCTTGAATGCGCCTTGTACCCCAGGGCAATGCTGTCGTGGGACGCAGACGCTTCGCCACCGAGTGCAACGGCCCCCGTCCAGCCCTGCGTGCCCGCACGCGAGTCGGCACCGATGGCGATACCGGAAACGCCCGCCCCGGTAATGACCGTCGCCTTGCTGCCCAGCGCGACCGCGTTGCCGCCATAGGCGTTCGCATCATTGCCAATCGCCGTTGCACCGATTCCCGTGGCGTTGGCAAAAGCACCTACGGCGGTGGCATATCCGCCCGCTACACCGGCGCCATAGCCGAAGGCAGAGTTGCGATCACCATAGGAGATGATGTTGTTACCAAACGCAGTCGCATAGTCGCCTTCGAACGTGATGGCATTGCCGGTCAACAGCACGAAACGCCCATTCCCACTGATCCACTGATAGTCATGCACCCATGCCCAGGTCGGCACGCATCCTTGGCTGGCGGTGTAGCACGAGAAAAGATTGCGCTCCGCATGGGCGGTGCCGGCCGCACCGAACAACATGACCAGCGCCGCTGCCGTACTGCGACGAAGGGAGCGTGTGGAAGCCCCTGGCTTACGCTTTGTGGACGCGAGCTCACTGGTGACCACCCAGCACTGCCGGGCAGTGGACCAAAGACGGCGGTAAATCCTGTTCATGAAAACTCCTTAACAAGGGAAACGAAGAAGTGTCATCGCGGAGGCACTGCGCCACGACGGCCTGTGGGGGTCAGGGCGCCAGCGTCTGTACGTGCTCGCGGTAGCCATCGCGGGTCAGTCGGTAGCGCAGCTGCAGCGTGTGGCCGGGCGTGGTGGCGAAGGGCAGTTCCAGCGCGCTGCCTGGATACAGGCTGCGCGAGACGTCATGCGCGGTGCAGCGCGGCCCATCGCAGTCGGCGATGCTGGTGATGCCGACGCGCACGGTGCCGGTATTGCGCAGGCGGTTCCCGTCCACCTGCAGCCGCATCGTGGCCTCGGCCGGCAGCACGTTGACCAGGGCGCCCCACACGAGGCTGACGCCGACGTTGGCCTGGGCACGGTCGCCCTCGGCGCCACGTTCCGCGCTATCGGGGCCGCGGACGCCCTCGAAGTACACGCGATAGGCGGTTTCCTTTTCGACCGGCTGCAGCGGAATCACCCTGATCAGGCGATTGCCACCACCGGCCAGTGCGAACTTGCCTGGCGTTACCGCAATGGCGGCATCGCCCGGCTCCACCTCCACTTCCCGCTCGTTTTCCCCGGCGGGATCGACGATGCGCTTGATCGATACCTGCACGTACTGGGGCTGGGTGGATTGAGAGTAGATGCGGATCTGCGCGCCCTTCTTCGCGTCCACCGAGGTGCGCATGGGGTGCACGGTGAGATTGGCGTGGGCCTGCGCCGCCAACAGCAAGGTCAGCGGAAATAGATAGCGAACGAAGCACTTCATCGGGGACTCCATGTAAGTCAGGGCGTGGCCGTGGGAACGCGCAGTTCCACCTTGAGATCGCCGCTGTAGTGGCCAGGGCGCTTGGTGCTGACCGACACGCGGGGGGTATCCAGCGTGATCGGCGTGGGCACGCAGAACACCGGTTGCGTCATGCCTGGCAACATCACCAGGCGCAGCTTTGCGGTATCGATGCCGTGCAGCAGCTGCTCCACGCCATTACGCAGGGGGATGGCGGTGCCGCTGTGGTCCAGGGTGACCGTGTAGTCCACGCGCTGGGTGGCATCACTGCCACCATCGGTGTGCCAGACCGAGTAACCGGACGGTCCCGGCAGTCTTGCGCCACTGTCGTGCACGGTGATGCCCAGGTACTGGCTCTGTGACCCCAGCCCGTCGTACAGGCACATGTCCACCTTGGTGCTGCCGCTGACGGTCTGTGCGATCGGGTCGTACTGCAGGTTCAGGCCGACATGCGGTGTGACCTGGTCGAAGAGCGGGAAGTAGATGGAGACCGCGTTGTGGTCGGTGATGGTGAAGTCGAACGTGACCGTGTTGGTCAGCATTGCCGCTTGTGCGGGATCTACTCTGACATCGAGTTTGAGCTCGCCGCGCCACCGCCCAGCAACTAAGTTCCGGAGTTCTGATTGTGGAAGCACAAGCGCTACACCGGTACCCAGTGGCGTATCAATGCTGCACTGGTCCCAAGCCGCCGAATTAAGCGGATATACGTGTGGGGTCCAAAAATCTCCAGAACATGCACGGCCCGAGACGATCCGCCTCAGCCACCCCTTCAATCTCACATCCGTGGGAAGGCCGGATCGCTGCTCGACCATACGAAGCACGATCTCCGACGGTCTGAACGACAAATTCTCATCGCCGGACGTACTGCAACTACCCTGTGAAGGGTCGACGCTGGATCGGCAGGTAAGGTGAATTTGACCAAGCTTGCGAGTTACATCACGACTGAAGCCCAGAACAGTTCTATCTGGCCAAATCTCCAGATCACCGGGCATGGATGATCGATCCCATTCGAGGGTGACCTTCTGAACTATTGGGGTGGGGTCTGTCTCCGGCGGCTGCTGCGCCATCGCCTGCGGCGCAAGCACGGCCAGAACGCACACAACCATCCCCCAGCGACCGCAGCGCTTCACTTCCCACCTCCCGCGGCCGCGGTCTGCGGCGTCGCCGCAATCAACGCCTGCTCCTGCAGCAGTCGCGTCACCCGTGCCTGATGGCGGATGTCAGCCGGCAACTGCGCCACGGCCAGCGGTTCGCACCGCACCGCGCCTACCAGCATCACGACGCTGCGGCGCTCGCGCACCTGCAGGGGGCAGTGCAACAGGCGGTCGCCCTGCAGCAGGTACAGGGTCTTTTCGCGTCGCGGGAAGTCGGCCACGAAGCCTCCATTGCTGCCGGTGCCCGGCACCGGTGCGTTGAGAATCCGGGCCCCGCGTAGCGGTGCACCGGCGATATCACGCGCGTTGCCGATGAAGGTGTAGGTCACCTCGATCGGCACCGGCATGCGTACCAGGCGGCCTGGCGAGAGGAACAGCGGGCGCGCACCGCCTACACCGGTCACGCGCACCGCCGCAATGCTGTCCAGAGCGCTGGCGTCCTGCACCTCGGCGCGGTGCGGCTGGTAGGCAGAAATCGGCAGCAGGCGGCGTTCGCCCAGCCGCAGGCGCTGCCGGCGCAGGCCGCCTACCTGCAGTTCAGCGGCCACCCCGGTCAGGTCCAGGTCGTCGGTGCCATCGACCTGCACCGCCAGCCCGGCATCAGCACCGATGCCCGCGCCCCAATACAGCCCCCGCGTGCCGAATGCGAGGCCCGAGTTGTGCGTGGCGCTATACGCCATTTCCCCGCCGCTGCGGTCCTGGTAGCGCGACAGCGTGACGCCGGTCTGGCCACTGCGGTTCTGCAGTTGGCCGCTCACCGTCGCGCTGTAGCGTTCGTTGTTGTTGCCACGCAGTTCGGCCGCAACCTCGCGGTACTGGTCCTCGTACTCCTGGCGCAGGGTCTGCCCAGCGCTGTAGTTGATCTCCGGCCGCGCGTGCTGGGGCTGGCGCACGTCCACACCGTAGCGCCGCTGCGAGGTGCCGCGGTCGCCGCGCTGCAGACGGTTGAGGCTGACGTTGAAATAGATGCCGCGGTCGCGCCCATCGCGCAGGCCGCCACCGCTGGTCTGCTGCCACACGCCGATGCGGCTGGAAAGACTGAACTCGCCCCAGCGCTGGCTGCGGCTGTAGCTGGCCTGCCAGGTGCGGCTGAGCTGGGGCACGCGTGTGGGCAGTGGAATCCACGGCGGCAACAGCGGGTCGAGCCCGGCCAGCGGATCCTCCCCCAGCCCCGGCTGCACGGTGCCTGCGCGCCAGGTCTGGCGGCGCGTATAGGCCACGTAGGCATTGCCGCCGGCCACCGGCAGCGCCATCGAGGCGCTGAGCGAGTCGGCGCAGCCAAGCCGGTCGCGCGCATCGTCCTCGAACTGGCAGGCACGGCCGCGCATGCGCTGGTGGTACACATTCCACGAGGCGCGGCGGCGGTAGGACAGCTGGTGCTGCTGGCCGCGGCTGCCATCGCTGCCGTGCATGCCGCTGAAGGTGGCGCGCACGTCCTGGGTGGCAAATACGTGGCGCAGATCCACCCGCAATTCGCCATAGCTGAAACCACCCAGGTCGGCGAGGCCAGCGGTTACCGCCACGTTGCGCGACACCGGCACGCGCACGCCACCCATCGCCGCCCGCTCGTCATCGAAGCGGTCGCTGCGGCGCTCGTTGCGGCGCCCGCCCTGCAGGAACCACTGCACACTGCTGTCGGTCCAGTCGCCGCCCTTGTCGAACGGCGCGTCCTCGCTGCGCACCAGCACGCCGTCTTCATAGATGCGCAGGGTGATGGTGTAGTTGCCCAGCGGAAACCGGCGCGTGTCGAGCTGGTTGACGCCGGCCTGCAGGTAGAAGGTCTGCAGCAGGCGTTCGCCATCAAAGGCATCCACCCGCGCATCGCGCGCCAGCAGCACGGTGAGCGGCGTGGCCTGCACGGCGGCAGCGGAATCCACGTAAGCCTGCGTGGTGCCCAGGCGCAGGCCTTGGAAGCGATCCATCGGCAGCATGCTGAAGCTGAAGGTGCCGCCCTGCGGGCTGCTCAGGTTACGGCGGTCCATGCGCCCGGCCTGCAGGTAGTGCTGCTGCCCCAGGTCATGGCGGTAGTAGGCGTTGTCCAGCTGGAACGCGCGGTGCGCGCGGCCGGCCTGGTAACGCTGCTGGCTGAAGGTCCAGTCGGCGGCCAGGTGCCCGCGCTGTAATACGCCCAGGGCCCCCATGCCCTGCGCGGCCAGCGACTGGTAGCCACGGCCACCGCTGACATTGAGGGTGTGCTGGTGCAGGAAGGCATTCTCGGCATTGGCGTCGACCTGGTGGTAACGCTCGACGGCCGTCTCGCCGGCGATCCATTGGCGGGCGATGAACAGGCGCACCGCGCCCTCGCCCTCGTCATACAGCGCGCGCACGGCAGTAGGCTCCTCGGGGGGATCGATGTAACCGCAGCCGGCGCTGGCGCCACCGTAGCGGCAGGCCAGGTGGCTGTTGCGCGGCAACGGCTGTGACAACGCAGGCAGCAGCGCCGCCTGCGCTTCGGCTGACAGTTGCAGCGCCTGCAGCGCTTCAGCCGGGGCTTCCAGCTGCACGTGTTCCAGAGTCACGCGCACCGGCACCAGCCCGGTGGAACGACCGAACAGGCGTACCTCGAGTTGTTCGGTCTGGCCTTCGACCAGATCCTCGAAACCGGCGGGAACGCCGCGCGCTGCGACCAGGGGCGTGGCCAACGACAGGGCGAGCGCGACCGCCAGCCGGGTGACGGCGGGTGCGGGAGCTTTCATGGCGGTGTGACCGGAAGCGGCCGGCCCGGCAAGCGGGCCGGCGCGGGCGCCTTACGGGCTGGTGGTCTTCTGCTGCATGGCGATGGTGACGATGCCCTCGTAGGTGCCGCCCTTGGCGATCGGCGCCTGGTTGGTCTGCGCGATGCGCAGCGGCATCGGGATCGATGCGCCCTCCAGTGCGCCGTCGAACAGGTCGGACGCGGCGAAGTCCTGCGCGGCCACGGTCAGCGCCTTGCCGTTGAGGCTGACGGTCAGCGGCACCGGGGCGCCACTGCCATCGGTGTTGAGCAGCTGCGGTGCGCTGCCGACACGCACTTCGATGTCCTTGTCCTCATCGTTGGAGTAGATGCGCACCTGCTGCGACCACGGCACCAGGCCGCTGAC
Source organism: Stenotrophomonas sp. SPM (assembly GCF_003105135.1). Lineage (NCBI taxonomy): Bacteria > Pseudomonadati > Pseudomonadota > Gammaproteobacteria > Lysobacterales > Lysobacteraceae > Stenotrophomonas > Stenotrophomonas sp. SPM. The sequence goes on from NZ_QETL01000086.1 coordinate 16,051, forward strand.
CGGGTTGTGCACCATGTTGACGACCGAATCCAGTGCGGTGCCATCGGCCTTGAGCAGGGCCAGGGTTGGATCGACAGTGGCCCATACTTTGATGTCTGCATCGAGTGCATGGGCGGACAGGGATGCGGTGACCAGCGCTGCAGCCAGCGCGGCCTTCTTCAGAATCGTGTGCATGACGTCTCTCTCGGACATGGAGGTGGGGCTTCCAGCGGAAGCGTCGCCGCCATAGGAAAGTGGCGACGGGGATAATGCTAGAAACCCTACCCGCCCGAGACTATTCAACGATTCCTATTTTTCGAATGTTCGATCTGGATTGTTGAACCGAGTCAAGAATTCGAACAAATGCAAGCTCTTGCAATGCGAGATGCAACTTTCCTCATTGCAGACTTCGGACAACAGTAGAGCCACGCCGTGCGTGGATGCTCTGGACACACGCGCATCCCATGCCAACCCAGGTTGGCATCCACCAGCGCCACAAACACATCAGGCCGCCTTTCGGCGGCCTGACATGTGGACATCAGCAGCGTGGATCCGTCAGAAGAAAATCGCGTACAGAATCAACAACGGAATCGGCACGCCCAGCAGCCAGAGCAGAATCATTTTCATGTCAGGTCTCCTTGTTCAGAGGTCACGGCGGCGGCCGCCCCAGGTGGCGCTGAGGCTGGCAAAGAACGCGCCGATCAGCAGAGTGATGAACAGCCACAACGCGGCATAAGCCGTGGCCTTACGGGCATCGTCAGCCGCCTGCTTGGCGGTGTTCTTCGCCTTTTCCAGCGCTGCACGCATACGGGTCTGCACATCGTTCACACGGGCCTGCGCTTCGGTCGGGCTCATGCCGGTTTCGCGCGCGATCAGCTGCGACAGGTACTGGGTGTCGGCGGCATCAAGCCCGTCGCCCTGCAGACTGTTGACGATGATGCGGTTCACCTCGGCACGCACTTCGCGCCGGTCATCCATCGGGCCATGGCCCGGCATCGGGCGCGGCGGCGGCCCCATGCGCGCATCACGCGGGCCGGCGCTGGC
>NZ_QETL01000087.1:0-16743 GCF_003105135.1 Stenotrophomonas sp. SPM
CGGCCGGCCATCCGCGCCAGGCCGCGCGAGGCGGCGGCCAGGTTGTTGCCGCGCGCCACCAGGGCCACCACTTCGTCGTGGATGTCGCCTTCCAGCGCCGCGTGCGGCACGCCCAGTTCGCGCGCGCTGCCCAGCGTGCCCTGTTCGGCCAGCAGCATCACGTCGTGGCCGGCCTGGCGCAGGCCATGGCAGAGCATCACCAGCGGCCGGGTGTCGCCTTCGGTTCCATAGGTCAGGGCCAGCAGTCGCATCGGGGGCTTCGCGGGTGGGGCGGCCAGTATGGGCGCCGGTCGCAGAAGGCCGCGCGAATGCAGCCACGTGTTGCTATTGGTGGCATTGCACGGGTCCGGCCAGTACGCTTCCTGCATGCGAACCAAGCCCAACGCCCAGCCCAACCAGAGCCTGATCGACGGCATCGCCACCCTGCAGGCACTGGCGTCGTCGCCCGAGCCGGTGGGCTGCCGTGAACTGGCCCGCCAGCTCGACGCCAACCCGACGCGGGTCAACCGCCTGCTCAAGACCCTGGCCTATCTGGGCATCGCGCGGCAGACCGCCGACCGCAAGTACACCGCCGGCCCGGGCATGCACGTGCTGGCCGCGCAGAGCCTGTTCGCCTCCGGTCTGATCCGCCGCGCGCTGCCGGTGCTGGAAAGCCTGCGCCGCTTCGGCCACACCGTGGCCCTGGGCGTGCTGTGGAACGACAGCGTCAGCTACCTGTTCCATGCGCCGCCGGGCATCGAGGCGGCACGGGGCCTGGGCCGCATCGGCCTGCTGCCGGCCACCACCAGCGGCATCGGCATCGTGCTGCTGGCGCAGCTGAGCGATGACGACGTGCGCGAGATCTACCAGGACAAGCCGATCCCGATGTTCCCCGAGGGCATCGAGCAGCTGCTGGCGACCCTGGCGGTGACCCGTGCGCAGGGCCATGCCCGGGTGCACGTCGCCGACGAACGCGACCACCACATCGTCGCCATCGCCATGGGCGACCCGGTCCACGCCGGCATCGCCATGTCTGGCTGGATTCCCGAATCGGCTACCGCAGAACTGGTGGCGGCCCTGCGCACGGCGGCGGCGGAGATCGGCTGAGGCGCCGCGGTAGAGCTGCCGCAGTGCGACTTGACCTGTTGCTACAATAGCAATACGTTGCAGCCTTCCGATGGGGAGGCGTCGTCGATGGCCAAGCGGTGGAACGCGTGAGCGGGTCGGGCAAGACCAGGTGGGTCCTGCTGGGACTGCTGTTCTTTTCCACCGTCATCAACTACCTGGACCGGCAGGCGCTGTCGATCCTGGCCACGACCATCCAGGCCGACCTGGACATGTCCGACATCGAGTACGCGCGGGTGGTGCAGGTATTCCTGTTCGCCTATGCCGCCGCCTACGTCATGGCCGGTCGCATCACCGACTGGCTGGGCGCTCGGGTGGCGCTGCTGCTGTTCGTGGGCTGGTGGTCGCTGGCCAACATCGCTACCGGCTTCGTACGCAGTGCGGTGGAACTGGGCGCGGCGCGATTCGCGCTGGGCCTGGGCGAGCCGGGCAATTACACGGTCGGCACCAAGGTGGTGTCCGAGCAGTTCCCGCCGCGCCAGCGCGGCCTTGCCCTGGGCCTGTACACCGCCGGCGCGATGATCGGCGCCACCTTGGCACCGCCGCTGATCGGCGGCATCGCCATCGCCTACGGCTGGCGTGCGGCGTTCTGGATCACGGGCCTGGCCGGGCTGGTGTGGATGATCGGCTGGTGGTGGGCCTACCCGCGCGGCGCCGGAAAGCAGTCGACCGCAGTGGCCGCCAGCGCTTCGGATGCGTCTCCCTCCGACGAAGCCGTGGCCGCACCCACGCCGCCGAGCATGAAAGGGGTCTGGGGCCGGCTGGCGCGCGACCGCACGGTATGGGCGTTGGTCGCCTCGCGCGCCGTGGCCGACCCGGTCTGGTACTTCTACCTGTTCTGGTTCCCCAAATACCTGGGCGATGCCCGCGGCATGAGCCTGATGGCGGTCGCGTCGCTGGCCTGGATCGTCTACGTGGCGGCCGACATCGGCAGCGTCGGTGGTGGCCTGATTTCCGGCGGCCTGGTGAAGCGTGGCATGGACCCGGTGCAGGCCCGCCTGCGCACGATGATCGGCGCGGCGTGCCTTGCACCGGTCGGTATCTTCGTGGCCCTGCATCCGCCGATTCCCGTGCTGCTGGGGCTGGCCTGTCTGGTCACGTTTGCCCACCTCACCTATCAGATCAACCTGACCACGATGACGGTGGACCTGTTCCCGTCGCGCTACATCGCTTCGGTGGCGGGGCTGGTGGGCTGCGGCAGTGCGCTGGGCGGCATGGTGTCGGCGCAGGTAGTCGGGCACCTGGTGGCCGGTGGCAATTTCGACCGCGCTTTCGTGCTGATGGCGGTGCTGCACCCGATCGCGGTGCTGCTGGCCTGGATCGCACTGCGCCAGGCGCGGCGCTCGCCGATGACCCTGGTGGGGCAGCCGGCAGCGTAACCCCGTGTCTCTGTAGCGTCGAGCCATGCTCGACCGCGGAAAAAACAGTCGAGCATGGCTCGACGCTACAAAGGGCTGAGGTCAGGCCACGGCTTCGGCGTGTCGCCAGAACGTCGCGTTGGGAACCGCACCCAGGCCGGGGCCGCTGGGCAGCTGGTAGCCGTCCTGCGTATAGGCCATGTCGGTATCCAGCATCTGCACCGAGCGCGAGAAGATCGAGTGCTGCCACTCGTGTCGCCACAGCCCTTCGACCACCGCCGATGCATGCAGGCTGGCCGCCATGAAGATGCCGCCGCCGATGGTGGCGTGCGGTGCGACCTGCACGCCGTGGGCAGCCGCCAGGCGGGCGATGCGCAGGAACTGGGTGATGCCGGTGTGGCCCATCTCCGGCTGCACGTAGGCCAGGTGTCCACCTTCCACGCGCGGCCTCGCCACGTAATCAGTCGGCCACTCTTCCCCCGCAGCCACGGGAATCGGGCTCCGCTGGCCCAGCGCGACCAGTCCAGGCACGTCTTCCGGCTTCAGCGGTGCCTCGATGAAGGTCAGACCCACCGGCTGCAGCTGGTGGGCCAGCCGTAGCGCGCCCTCCAGGTCGAATTTCCAGTGCAGGTCGACCATCAGCTGGGCGTCTGCACCCAGTGCCTGGCGCAGGGCTGCCATCTCTTCGGCAATGCCGTCGTGGCTGACCACCGCGTGCACCTTGAAGGCGGTATGGCCCTGTAGCTGGAACGTGCGCGCCATGGCCACCTTTTCCTCCAGCGTGGCCGCAGGCAGGCCGGACACATAGCCGGCGATGCGTTCGTGGCGCCGCTCACCCAGCAGCGACCACAGCGGTTGGTCCGCGGCCCGTGCGCGCAGGTCCCACAGCGCGATGTCCAGTGCGGCGATGGCATCGGTGTGGAAGCCGCTGCCACAGCCGCGCACGCGCATCAGACCATACAGGTCGTCCCAGATCGCCTCGACATCTTCCGGCTCGCGGCCCAGCAGTTCCGGCGCCAGCAGATCGTTGATGATCTCGCAGGTCGCACGCGGTGCGCAGATGCCATACGTCTCGCCCCAGCCGACGGCACCGTCGGCGGTAGTCACCCGCACCAGCACCGAGCGGTCCACGGTCGGGTACAGGGTGCCGTTGCCACGGCGCACCAGGTAGCCGCGTGTGTTCACCCGTTCGCCCGCGCCCAGCGGGCCCAGATAGGGCGTGCTGCGTGGCACGGTGAGGATGAAGGTCTCGACGCGGGTGACGGCGCTCATGCTGGGGTCCGTTGTGGGCGGCCGGGCACAACGTCCAGCGGCAGCAGGTCGGCGATGCGGGACAACAGGGTATCCAGTTCGCGGCGATCCCAGGCATCCAGTGCCGGGCCGGGGGCACGTACGTGGTCGCAATCGATGATGCCCCGTCGCAGCAGCACGGCCTTGGTCAGCCGCCAGCGGAACACCGCCTGCATGCTCAACAGCGGCAGCGTGCGTTCGAACAGCACGCGCGCGCGTTCGTGGTCACCGGCGGCGTGCGCAGCCAGCATCGCCACGTGCACTTCGGTGATCTCGCAGGCCGGCATCGTGCCCACCGCACCGCGTGCCAGTTCGTCCAGCACGTAGCGCGCGCCGGCACCGCCGAACACCGCCTGCACGGCATCGCCGGCACGCTCGGACAAGGCCGTTATGCGATGGCCCGACGGCATCGTTTCTTCCTTGACGTAGGCGATGGCAGGCACCTGCGTGGCCAGGGCCAGCAGCGCGTCCACGCCCAGGCCCACGCCCATCGGCGGCGGCGCGTTCTGCAGCATGATCGGCACGCCCGATTCGGCGCCCAAGCGGGCGAAGAACGCGGCCATGCTGTCGATGTCACCGGCCAGCGCGTGCGGGGTCAGCACCATCGCCGCCGCCGCGCCGGCTTCGCCGCCGGCACGGGTCAGGCGCACGGCATCGTCCAGCGTCTTCGCACTGCCACCGACGATGAACGGCACGCGGCCGTTGTTCCAGCGGCCGATGCAGGCGGTCAGGTGCAGTCGCTCCTCCACGTCCAGCATGTCGTACTCGCTGGCCAGGCCGGGGAACACCACGCCGGCGGCACCGGCGGCCAGCAGGTACTCGAACACCCCCTGGGTAGCGGTCTCGTCCACCGCGCCCTGGGCGTCGAAGATCGTGGGAAGAATCGGGAAGACACCTTGCAGAGCGGCCATTGCGCCGGATCCTTGTTGGATAGGGTGTGCCATGTGTAGCAACACCATGAAGGGAGGTTCCCGACAGGACCGCGAAGGAACCGTAATTCTTCGCTGCATTGCAGCGTGCGCGGTCAAAACATATTGCTATATTAGCTACAGTGCTGCCAAGTCGCAGTGCAGCAGCAACGACCGGAAAAGCGCTGGATCCAGGTGGCAGTTCGGCAAGCGGGGTGGGGCGGGGCAGCGGACGGAGGGTCCGCGCCGGTCCCGGTCGGTGCCGCCTGGGTCCCAACCTTGGGAGAGGGCCCGATCCATGCATCGTTTTCGACGTTCAACCTTGTTCACCGCTCTGGGGACCTGCCTGCTGATGCCCGTGCTGGCATCGGCGCAGGACACGGCCACGGCCACCACCACCGGCGAGGGCCAGCAGCAGGCGCAGACCTTGGACGCCGTCAGCGTCGTCGGCATCCGCGGCAGCCTGGAAGCCTCGCGTGACCTGAAACGCGACTCGGCACAGATCGTCGATGCGATCGTCGCCGACGACATCGGCAAGCTGCCCGACACCAACGTCGCCGAGTCGCTAGGCCGCGTGGCCGGCGTGCAGCTCGAGCGCGGCATGGGCGAGGGCAGCGACATCCTCGTGCGCGGCCTGAAGGAAAACGTCCTGCTCTACAACGGGCGGCAGATCGTCGATGCCACCGGTCGCGGCGGCAACGGTCTGGACCAGCTGGCCACGTCCACCTACGGCCTGCTCTCGCTGGTGCCGTCGGAGCTGATCTCGCGGCTGGAGGTGACCAAGCTGGCCGGTGCCGACCAGCTCAGCGGCGGCCTTGGTGGCATCGTCGACATCCATACGCGGCAGCCGCTCTCCGGCGACGCCGAGCAGAACGTGGTGAGCGTGGCCGGCACCTACGACGAGATGGCCGATTCGTGGGGCCACAATGCCTTTGGCCTGGTGTCGCGGCGCAGCGACGATGGCCGCTTCGGCGCGCTGGTCTCAGCCACCTACGGCCGCCGCAACGTGGTGCAGCAGGGCCTGGACACGTTCTCCGGCTATGCCCGCTACACCGACCCGGCCAGCCCGGGTACCACCCGCTTCGGCAGCACCGACATGCGCGCGCAGAACATCGACGACGACCGCACCAAGGTCGGCGTCAGCACCGTGCTGCAGTGGCGCCCCAGCGATGGCGTGGAACTGACCTGGGATACGTTCTATTCGCGGCAGAAGGCCGAGCGTGACCGCTACTGGATCGCCTTCAATCCGTCTGCAGGCCTGAGCAACGCGGTCTATTCCCAGCACGGCATCCTGCTGGCCGGCCGCTCCACCGGCACCGTGCTGCTCAACTCCGAAGCGGCCGACATCAATTCGGACACGATCTCCAGCGCGCTGCGCGCCAGCTTCCGCGTCGGCGAACGGCTGGATGGTTCGGTGGAACTGGACTGGGGCCGTTCCACTGCCAAGTACGACCAGCGCTACATGCGCCTGGCGCCGATGGCCGGTCTGACCTCGGTGACCGACTTCGACCTGCGCAACGGCAATTTCGGCAGCTTCAACGTCAGCGGCGTGGACGTGACCGATCCAGCGCAGTGGCGCATGACCATCATGTTCGACAACTACTGGCGGGCCAGGACCGACTCGCGCGCGCTGCGCAGCGACTGGAGTCTGGCCTTCGATGACGGCCCGCTGCGCTCGCTGGATTTCGGCGCCCGCTTCAGCCGCCTGGAGAGTCTGCAAGATCCGCTGCGTGCGGACATCCGCCCGGCCGGTGGCATCCCGGTCACGCAGATGGCGCCGTACATCCGCGTCTACAGCAACAACGATTTCCTGCCCGGTGAATTCAGCGGACTGCCGCGCGACTACCTCGGCGCGTTCCGCAGCACCTTCGGTGGCTGTGAAAGCTTCACCACCGTGCCGCAGATCTCGCAGAACGCGCAGTGCCTGGACCCGCGCAACAACGCACTGGCCTACGCGGCAACCTTCCGCGTGGACGAGGATTTCCTCGAGGCCTACGCCAAGCTCAACTGGGATACCGACGTGGGCGGCATGGCGCTGGGCGGCAATGTCGGCGTGCGCTTCGTCAATCGTGACATGACCTCGCGCGGCAACCTGATCAGCGGCAACGGCACGCTTACCCCATCCACCTTCGACCGTGACGACCGCGAAGTCCTGCCCTCGGCGGTGGCCAAGCTGCAGATCACCGACAGCCTGGTGCTGCGTGGTGGCGCGGCCAAGGTGGTGGCGTTCCCTAACACCGAAGACCTCAACAACGGCGTGACCCTCAACAACAACGCCGTGTTCGATGGCAACGGCGTGCAGACCTCGCCGGGCACCGGCACCGGCGGTGCACCGGACCTGGATCCGTTCAAGGCCACCCAGTACGACCTGTCGCTGGAGTGGTACTACGGCGGCCAGGGCCTTCTCTCGGCCGGCCTGTTCTACAAGGACGTGTCGACCTTCATCGTGCAGCGGCAGAGTGCGGAAACCTACAACAACATCAACTACCTGGTGCTGCGCAAGATCAACGGCGACAAGGCCAAGGTGAAGGGCGTGGAGCTGCTGGCGCAGGTCCCGTTCAGCGGCATGCTCGATGGCTTCGGCGTGGTCGCCACCTACACGTGGATCGACTCGGAAACCCCGATCACCGACGTGAACGGCAATGCGATGACCTTCCCGGGGCTGTCGAAGAACAATGCCAACCTGATCGGCTATTACGAGAACGGACCGTTCGGCATCCGCGTGGCCTACAACTGGCGCGATGAATACCTGGTCGGCCTGTCCAGTGCGGCCACCGGCATCTTCAACGACACCTACAAGGATCTGTCGGCGTCGATGAGCTACGATCTCAGCGACCGCCTGTCGTTGAAGGTGGAAGCCAACAACCTGCTGGACAGCGAGCAGCGCACCTTCGACGGCTATGACGAGGGCCTGCGCACCAACGTGGTGTTCGGTCGCTCGTACAAGGCCAGCCTTACCTACCGGTTCTGAGCATGGGCAACGACGCAATGCAGGGCGAATGGCTGGGCAGGCATGTATGGGTGAGCGGGGCAGCCAGCGGCATCGGCGCGGCGGTACTGGCGCAGCTGCAGGCGCAGGGGGCCAACGTGCTGGCATTGGATCGCGAGCCAGTGCCGGCGGCGACCACGCAGGTACAGGCCGATCTGGCTGATGCCGGCGCGATCGATGCCGCGCTGGCGCCGCACCTGGGCCAGCCGCTGGATGCGCTGATCCACTGCGTGGGCTGGTGCCCGTCGGCCGATACGTGGGCTGACGACGACGCGCTCTGGCAGCAGGTGCATGCGGTGAACGTGCTGGGTGCGCGTCGGCTGATGCGCCATGCATTGGCTGGCCTGCGTGCCAATGGCGGCGGCAGCATCGTGCTGCTGTCCTCGATCAATGCGCGCTATGCCACGCCCGGGCTGGCCGCGTACGCGGCCTCCAAGGCCGCGCTGGAATCGCTGGCACGTACCGCAGCGCTGGAATTGGCTGAAGCGAACATCCGGGTCAACGCGATTGCACCGGCATCGGTGGATACGCCGATGCTGCAGGGTTCGTTCGCCCGCAGCGATGATCCCGCCATGGCCCGCGCACGCAACGTGCAGCGCCACCCGCTGCAGCGCCTGGGCAGCGCCGCCGATGCGGCGGAGCTCGCACTGTTCCTTGCATCAGCGCGCAGCGGCTGGATGACCGGCGCGGTGGTGCCGCTGGATGGTGGCGCCGGAGTGACGCGCCGATGAGCACGCCCGAAAACAATGCACCGATCATCGGCATCAACTGGGGCAGTAGCAACTTCCGCGCCTTCCTTATTGCCGCCGATGGGCGGGTGCTGGGCAGCGTGGAACAGCCACGCGGCATCGCCGGGCTGGAGCGCATGCAGATGCAGGTCCTGCTGGAACAGACCGTGGCCGCGTGGCCGGGCGCGGCGGCGGTGTATGCCTGTGGCATGGTCGGCTCGAACATCGGCTGGAGCGATGCGGGTTATGCCGATTGCCCGGCCACGCCGCAGCGGCTGGTCGCGCAGCTGCATCACACCCGCATCGGCCAGGTGCCGGTGGCCATCGTGCCCGGGCTGGCCTGCCAGCGTGCGCAGGACGATGCGCCGGACATCATGCGTGGTGAGGAAACCGAGCTGCTCGGTCTGCTGGCCGGGGGCGCATTGCCGCTGGATGGGCTGGTGGCACTGCCTGGCACGCACAGCAAGTGGGTGCAGCTGCAGGGCGGGGCGGTGGTGTCCTTCCTCACCGCGATGTCGGGTGAGATCTTCGACCGCCTTACCGCTGCCGGGCTGCTGGCATCGGTGGTCGATGGCCCTGCCGTGGAAGGCGCGGCCTTCTTCGATGGCCTGCAGCACGGCCATGCGGGCGGGCTGGGATTGGGCAGTCTGCTGTTCGGCGCACGCGCGCGGGTGATCCGTGGCCAGCTGCCGCGCACGGACGGTGCCTCATGGCTGCGCGGTGTGCTGATCGGCGCCGAGCTGGCCGACGTGCGCCGGCTGTGGCCCGCCGCGCTGCAGGTGCCGCTGCCGATGGTTGGTGCCGCGCCGGTCTGTGCGCTGTACGCCGCCGCCGTGCATGCCTTGGGTGGCAGTGCACGCACCCTGCTGTCACACGATGCCGTGACCCGCGGCTTCCTTGCCCTGCACCGGGCCGCACAGGTAACGCCATGAACACCGCACACGCCGCCGCCTTCGACGCGGCCATCGAACAGACGCCGCTGGTGGCCATCCTGCGCGGACTGACCGGTGCCGAGGCGCTGGCCGTCGGCCAGGCCCTGGTGGATGCCGGCGTGCGCCTGGCGGAAGTCCCGCTAAATTCGCCGGACCCGCTGGCCACAATCGCCCTGTTGGCAGCGCATTTCGGCGACCGCCTGTGGGTCGGCGCAGGCACCGTGCTGGAGGTAACCCAGGTCGAAGCCCTGGCCGCCACCGGCTGCCGCTTCTGCGTATCGCCCAACACCAACCCGGAGGTGATCGCCGCAGCACGCGCGCACGGCATGGAGCCGATGCCCGGCTTCAGCACCGCCACCGAGGCGTTTGCAGCGCTGGCCGCAGGCGCGCGCTACCTGAAGGCATTTCCGGCGCACGATTCCGCACCGCGGCTTGCGGCACTATCGGCGGTGCTGCCGGCGCAGACGCGGTTGGTGGCCGTGGGCGGGTTCACCACCGATGCACTGCCTGCGCTGTGGCAGACCGGCGTGCGTGCGGTTGGCATCGGTACCGACCTGTACCGCCCGGGGCGCGCCGCGGATGAGGTGGGTCGACGCGCGCGGCACTGGTTGCAGGCGATTCAGGCGGTACCTGCCAGCGGCGTGCGCCTGGCCTGCGATGCCGGAACGCTGGTGGGGGAGTCGCCGGTGGTGCTGGACGATGGCCGCGTGGCCTGGGTCGAGCCGACCGCACCGGCGCTGCTGCATTGGGATGGCCAGGCCTGCTCGCGCACGCCACTGTCCGAGCCGGTCTGGTCGCTGGCAGTGACGCCGCAGGGCCTGGTCGGCAACGGTGAAACGCACTTCGTGCGGATTGCCGCGGATGGCGGCCTGCAGCCGGGGCCGACCATCGATGTGGGCCCCGGTTGCCGCCTGAATGACATGACCGTGGATGCGCGCGGCGGCTTGTGGACCGGGTCGATGCACCGGGGCCTGCTGGGCGGCCGTGGCGCGCTGTTCCATGCAACAGCGGTGGATGCGCCGGTGCGGCGTGTGGCCGAAGGCCTGGGGGTGGCCAACGGCATGGTGTTCAGCCCGGCGGGCGATACCCTGTATGTGATCGATACCCTGGCCCGCACCCTGCTGGCCTACCCAGCGGATGTGGCTGCGGGCACCCTGGGCGAACCCAAGGTGGTCACCGATTTCCTCGGCGAAGCAGGCAAGCCCGACGGGTTGGCGTTGTCGCCGCAGGGCAGCCTGTGGGTGGCGATGTGGGGCGGGGGCTGCGTGCTGGAACTGGCGGCCAATGGCGCGGTGCAGCGGCGGCTGGCGGTGCCGGCACCGCACGTGGGCGCACTGTGTTTCGCTCCGGATGGGCGCCTGTTCGTCACCACGGCACGGGCGCGGCTGGGCCCCGACGCCTTGCAGCGGGCGCCCGGCTCGGGCGGGTTGTTCACCGCCACGCCCTGACCCCACCTGTGGGTAACTTGCGCAAGTGCTTGAGCCCGTGCATAATGCGCGGCTCGCTGTGTCCGGTTTTCTACCGGGCGGCGCCCCCGGGAGCACGTCCCCGGCCGCCCAACGCCAGCGTAACCCCTTGATTCTCCTGACGTGTGGTGGGCAACCACCGAGGCCGCCGTCTCCCGGGCTACGGGCTGACACAACTTACTATCGAGGTGCGCAATGTCCCGCGTATGCCAGGTTTCCGGCAAGCGAGTGCAGACGGGTAACAACGTCTCGCACGCCAACAACAAGACCCGTCGTCGTTTCCTGCCGAATCTGCACGAGCGCCGCTTCTGGGTTGCCAGCGAGAACCGCTGGGTGAAGCTTCGTGTTTCCGCGCATGCACTGCGCACCATCGACAAGAACGGTATCGATTCCGTTCTGGCTGAGCTGCGTGCGCGCGGCGAAAAGGTCTGAGGAGTAGACGATCATGGCAGGCAAGCGCGATAAGGTCCGTATGATTTCGACCGCTGGTACCGGTCACTTCTACACGACCGACAAGAACAAGAAGAACACCCCGGGGAAGATGGAATTCTCCAAGTACGATCCGGTCGTGCGCAAGCACGTCCCGTACAAGGAAGGCAAGATCAAGTAATCCGCGAGGATTGCTGGTCGCTTCCAAAAAAACCCGCCCTCGTGGCGGGTTTTTTTGTGCCTCACGCCAGGTAGATGCCAACCTTGGTTGGCACATGGGTTCAAGGCAGTCGAGCATGGCTCGACTCTACAAGGGGGGCTGGGCAGAATGACCCCCACACCTCCGACGGGCGACGCGATGCTGTTCGAGTGGCTGCTGGGTTCCTACCTGCTGTTGATCGACTGGCTCATCCGGCTGGTCGCGCTGTGCTGGATCCCCACCCGCACCACGCCGGGGGCGGCACGCAGCTGGCTGCTGCTGGTCGGCTTCGTGCCGCTGCTGGGCCTGCCCCTGTACCTGCTGTTCGGCCACCCCTGGCTGTCGCGCGAGCGCATCCGCCGCCAGGCCGAGGCGTCGCAGGTCATCCGCGAGGAACAGGCGCTGCAGCACCGCCTGCGCTGGACCCCGACGGCCGACACCGCCATCGCCGAGATCGTGCCGCTGGTGCAGCGCCAGGGTGATTTCATGCCGGTGCACGGCAACGCGGTCGACCTGCTCACCGACTACGACGAATCGCTGCACACCCTCATCGCCGACATCGACCAGGCCGAGGACCGCGTCCACCTGCTGTACTACCTGATGTTCGACGACGCGGTGGGCGAGGCCATCGTCGAAGCGCTGCAGCGTGCCGCCGCGCGCGGCGTGCAGTGCCGCGTGCTGCTGGATGCGGTGGGTGCCAAGCGTGGCCTGCGTGCCTACCGCAAACGCCTGCAGGCGCGCGACATCGAAGTGCGGGCGATGCTGCCCGGCGGCCTGCGCTGGCGCCGCAGCGGGCGCATGGACCTGCGCAACCACCGCAAGATCGCGGTGATCGACAACGAAGTGGCCTACGTCGGCTCGCAGAACCTGGCCGGTCCGCGTTTCGTGCCCGGCCACCCCAACCGCGAGCTGGTGGCGCGCGTGCGCGGCCCGGCGGTGGCCCACCTGGAGGCGGTGTTCGCCAGCGACTGGTACATGGAAACCGGGCAGCGCCTGGACGTCATCGCTGACGTGCCCGAGTGCGGCGATGACATCGCCACCCAGCTGCTGCCCAGTGGCCCGGCATACCCTTACAGCAACGCGCGCGACGCGGTGGCGGCGCTGATCCACCTGGCACGGCGACGGCTGGTGATGGTCACGCCGTATTTCGTGCCTGACGAAGCGACGCTGAGCGCGCTGCGCATCGCCGCGCTTTCCGGCGTGAAGGTGCAGCTGATCCTGTCGGCCAGCAACAACCAGCGGCTGACCTCGTGGGCGCAGGAGGCTTACTACGAGGAGCTGCTGCGTTGTGGCGTGCAGATCGCGCTGTACGAGCCGCAGTTCCTGCACGCCAAGCACATGAGCGTGGACGAGGACATCGCCGTGCTCGGCTCGATCAACATGGATATCCGTTCTTTTGCGCTGAATGCCGAGATCGGCCTGATCTGCTACGGCCGGCCGCTGGTGCAGCAGCTGTGCGCCATCGAGGACGACTACCTGCGCCAGTCGCGCATGCTGGACCTGGAGCAGTGGCGCCAGCGCCCGGCCTGGAAGCGCAGCCGCGAAGGCATCGCGCGGTTGGCCGATGCGTTGATGTGACACACCGGCCAATGGGCTGGCAACGGCCCGTTTCGGCACGCCGGGCCGTCACCTGCCATGGCCTACAATCGGTGCATGACTGATTCATCGCGACATGGCGAACTGGACCTGGCAATCATCGGTGGTGGCGCCGCGGGTGTGATGGTGGCGATCCAGGTGCTGCGCCAGGCCCGGGCGCCGCTGGCGCTGGCCATCTTCGAACCCGCCTCGCGGCTCGCCCAAGGCATCGCCTACGCCACGCCGTGGCCGGAGCACCTGCTGAACGTGCCCGCAGCGAAAATGAGTGCCTTCCCCGACCAGCCCGGCGATTTCCTCGATTACCTGCAGGCCGTCAACGCTTACCCGGGCGAAGCGCGCGAGCTGCTGGGCGAGCGTTACGTGAGCCGCCATCACTTCGCCGCCTACCTGCAGCAGCGCCTGCAGGACGCGGTGGCTACCAGCCCGGCGCAGCTGCAGGTGATCGCGCAGCCGGTGCTGGGCCTGCAGCCGGATGACCACGGCTACCACCTGCAGCTGGGCGATGGCAGCACGCTGCACGCGGCGCAGGCGGTCATCGCCACCGGCAACAGCATGCGTCCGCTGCCGGTGGCCGGCGCCGATGCGCTGCCTGCCGACGACGTGGTCGAGGCCTGGGACTATGACGGCGTGCGCACCATGGCGGGTGCCCATGCACTGGCCATCGTCGGTTCCGGCCTGAGCATGGCCGACACCGTGCTGGCCCTGGTCGCCGCTGGTCATACCGGTCCACTGCACGTGATTTCGCGGCATGGCCTGTTGCCGCTGCCGCATGCGCATGGCGTGCTGCCCGATTTCGACCCGGCCGCGCTGTTGTTGATGACCCTGCGCCAGCGCGTGCGGGCCCTGCGCGCTTTCGCGCGGCAGACGCAGGCCGATGGTCAGCCGTGGCAGGGCGTGATGGATCGCATCCGCCCGCATGGCCAGGCGCTGTGGTGCAGCCTGGACGAGGCCGACCAGCGACGCTTCCTGCGCCATGTGGTGCGCTATTGGGACGTGCACCGCCACCGCATCGCCGAGGACGTCGATGCCCAGCTGCAGGCCCTGCAGGCCTGCGGCCAGCTGCACCTGCACCGTGCCCGCCTGCAGCGCATCTGGCGCGAAGGCGACGCGCTTCACCTGTCCGGCCGTGATGCCGCTGGCGGCGAACAGCAGTGGACGATCGCGGCGGTGGTCAATGCCACCGGCGTCGAGACCCGCGCCAGTGCGCTGCGCAACCCGCTGCTGCAGCGGCTGCAGGCCGACGGCCTGGCCCGCCCCGGGCCGCATGGCCTGGGCCTGGACAGCAGCGTGCCGGGCGACCGCCTGTGCAGCCGCAGCGGTGCAGCGCAGGCGCGTCTGGGCGTGCTCGGCAGCCTGCGCATCGGCAGCCTGTGGGAAAGCCTGGCCGTGCCTGAACTGCGTCAGCAGGCGCAGGCCCTGGCTGCGCAGGTGGTCGCAGGAGCCGCGACGGCGATGCCGTAAAATGGGGGCATGGATGTCTCCCACCTGCTCGATGGCCTGAACCCGGCCCAGCGCGAAGCCGTCTCCGCTCCCCCCGGCCACCACCTGGTGCTGGCCGGTGCCGGTTCCGGCAAGACCCGCGTACTCACCCACCGCATCGCCTGGCTGCATGAAGTCGAAGGCGTGCCGACCCATGGCATTTTCGCGGTGACCTTCACCAACAAGGCCGCCGGCGAGATGCGCCACCGCATCGACGCGCAACTGCCCAACGGCAGCCGCGGCGCGTGGATCGGCACCTTCCACGGCCTGGCCAACCGCCTGCTGCGCCTGCACTGGCAGGACGCCAAGCTGCCCGAAGGTTTCCAGGTCATGGATTCGGACGACCAGCTGCGGCTGGTCAAGCGCGTGGTGCAGGCGCTGGAAATCGACGACAGCAAGCATCCGCCCAAGCAGATCGCGTGGTGGATCAACGAACAGAAGGATGAGGGCCGCCGCCCGCAGCACATCCAGCCCGAGCCGCATGATGCGTGGCTGGAAACCATGCGCCAGGCCTATATCGAATACCAGGCACGCTGCGACCGCGCCGGACTGGTCGACTTCGCCGAGCTGCTGCTGCGCGCGCATGAACTGCTGCGCGACAACCCGCCGCTGCTGGCGCATTACCGCGCGCGTTTCCGCGAAATCCTGGTGGACGAGTTCCAGGATACCAACGCCATCCAGTACGCCTTCGTGCGCGTGCTGGCCGGTCACGAAGGCCATGTGTTCGTGGTCGGCGATGACGATCAGGCCATCTACGGCTGGCGTGGCGCCAAGGTCGAGAACGTGCAGGGCTTCCTGCGCGATTTCCCCGGCGCGCAGACCATCCGCCTGGAACAGAACTACCGTTCCACCGCCAACATCCTCGGCGCGGCCAACGCGGTCATCGCGCACAACCCGGACCGCATCGGCAAGGAACTGTGGACCGACAGCGGCGACGGCGAGCCGATCGACCTGTATGCGGCCTACAACGAGATGGACGAAGCGCGCTACATCGTCGAGCGCGCGCGCCAGTGGGTGCGCGATGGTGGCAGCTACACCGAAGTGGCCGTGCTCTACCGCAGCAACGCGCAGTCGCGCGCGCTGGAAGAGGCGCTGCTGAGCGAACAGGTGCCGTACCGCGTGTATGGCGGCATGCGCTTCTTCGAGCGTGCCGAAATCAAGGACGCGCTGGCCTACCTGCGCCTGCTGTCCAACCGCAACGACGATGCCGCCTTCGAGCGCGCGGTGAACACGCCGACGCGTGGCATCGGCGAGCGCACCCTGGACGAGGTGCGCCGCGAGGCGCGCGCGCAGGGTATCTCGCTGTGGGAGGCCACCATGCTGGTCACCCAGGGCACGGCGCTGGCCGCGCGTGCACGCAATGCGCTGGCCGGCTTCCTGGTGCTGGTCAACGAACTGCAGGCGCAGACCCTGCACATGACCCTCGCCGAGCGCGTGGACCATGTGCTGTCGCGCTCGCAGCTGCGCGAGCACTGGAGCAAGGAAAGCCGCAATTCGCTGGATTCGGAATCGCGTACCGACAACCTCGACGAACTGGTTTCGGTCGCTTCGCGCTTCCTGCGCCGCGCCGACGACATCGAGGAAGTGGGCGAGGACATGGACGAGCTGGTCGCGTTCCTGGCCTATGCCGCGCTGGAGGCCGGTGAAGGCCAGGCGCAGGCGGGCGAGGAAGGCGTGCAGCTGATGACCCTGCACTCAGCCAAGGGCCTGGAATTCCCGCTGGTGTTCCTGGCCGGCATGGAAGACGGCCTGTTCCCGAGCGCGCGTTCGCTGGAAGAAAGCGGCCGCCTGGAAGAAGAGCGCCGGCTGGCCTACGTCGGCATCACCCGCGCGCGGCAGAAGCTGGTGCTGTGCTACGCCGAATCGCGCCGCATCCACGGCCAGGACAACTACAGCCTGCCGTCGCGCTTCCTGCGCGAGATCCCGCGCGAGCTGCTGCACGAAGTGCGTCCGAAGGTGCAGGTCTCGCGGCCGGCCTCGCTGGGCAGCAGCCGGGTGATGGGCCATGCCTCGATCGAGGCGCCGCCGCTGAAGCTGGGCGCGCTGGTGACCCATCCCAAGTTCGGCGAGGGCATGGTGACCGACTACGAAGGCAGCGGTGCCCACGCCCGCGTGCAGGTCGAGTTCGCCGATGCCGGCAGCAAGTGGCTGGTGATGGCCTACGCCAACCTGACGGTGATCTGATCACCGTCGAGGGGTCGCCAGTACACCTGTAGAGCCGAGCCCATGCTCGGCTGCTTTTCACGGCACAAGCAGCCGAGCATG
>NZ_QETL01000088.1:0-16542 GCF_003105135.1 Stenotrophomonas sp. SPM
GTCGGCTCGGCGGCGCGCAGCGCGGCCAGCACCGCGGCGATGCCCCCGTGCACGGGCCCGGCCTGGTCCGCGGGTACCGACGACGGCGCCGAGGCATGCACCAGCCGCAGCGGGCCGCTGCAGTCGTCGGCGTAAGCCGGCAGCACCATCAGCAGGGCCAGCAGCACGCCGCTGCACCGCCAGCGGCGGTGCGCAGCGCCGACATCAGGACAACCCGCGACACTCACGATTACTCCTCAGGCCGCAGGCTGCACGAAGCAGCGGCCACCTGCCACGCTAGCGACGCGGCCCGTAACGGCAATGAGGAAAATTGCAAAACGCTCCAGCGATACTGATAGCGACATACACTGCCGCTTCCACCACTGAGGACGCCCGCGATGCGCATCGGCCTGGCCGCCAACCGCCTGCACCACCATGACGCGCGTGCCGCGCTGTTCCGCTGGCTGCGTGCCAGTGAGCCGGGCCTGCGCGAGCTGGGCGTGTCCCTGCATGCAGTCGGCCGTACCCACGACGCGATCGAGCGCAACGGCTTCCTGTCCGGCTATGCGGGCCTGCATCGCTATCCCTACGGCCGCCAGGGCGGCCTGATGAAGCTGGTGGCCGAAGTGGTCGGCATGGGACCGGAGCGCACCCTCGATGGCGCGATCTACCTGATCGATCCGGTCGACCCGTCGTCGGTGTTTCCCGAGGCGACCGCGCTCAAGCGTCAGTGCGTGATCCATGGCAAGCCGTTCATTTCGACTGTGGCCACCGCGCGCGACTGGATCGAGATCGAACGCGTCCACGCCGAATTGGCCGCCGATGCCGGTGCTGACGACCTGCATGCGTTCGAAGGACAGACCCTGGCGCTGATCGCCCACGATGCGATGAAGCCGGCGATGCTGGCCTTCGCCGACGAGCATTTCGACGTGCTGGCCCGCTTCGGCGAGCGCGTGGCCACCGGCACCACCGGCCAGCGCCTCAACGAGCTGGCGTGGAGCCGCGGCTGGCCCACCGATACGCCGTGGGTGACGCGCTACCAGAGCGGCCCGATGGGCGGCGATGCGCAGATTGCCGACCGCGTGCTGGAGGGTCGCTGCCAGCGCGCGATCTTCTTCGAGGATCCGCATGTGGCGCGCCAGCACGAGGCCGATATCCAGCTGCTGGAGCGGGCGGTGACGACGGTGACCGATGAGGCGGTGTGCATTACCGCGCCGCGGGTGGCGGCACGCTGGGCAGCGGCAGCGGCGCTGCGCGCGGCCCGGTAGAGCCGAGCCATGCTCGGCTGCTTCGCGTCGGGTTGACTGGAAACCCCGCGCTTCGCGCATAAGCCGAGCGTGGGCTCGGCGCTACAGCTACAGCAGCTGGCGGAGCATCGCCTTCAGGCGTCGGCCTTCCAGCTGGAAGTAATCGCGCTGTTCGCGCCACGCGGGGAAACGCTGCTCCACTTCCTGCCAGAACGCAGGCGAGTGGTTGGCCTGGATCAGGTGGCAGAGCTCGTGCACCAGGACGTATTCGAAGGCCTCCGGGCGGCCCAGCACCAGGGCCAGGTCCAGCGCCATGCTGCCGTCGGGGGCCAGCGAGCCCCATTGCGACGACATCACTTTCAGCCGCACCCGGCTGGGCGCGCGCGGCAGGCCGGGCAGGTACTTCGGCAGCCAGCGGCCGACGTCGGCGCGGGTCTGTGCTTCGAAGAATTCACGCAGCAGGCGGCGCAGGGTGGCGTCGCCGGCACGGGTCGGCCACTGCACGCAGGCGCCGTGCTCGTCGATCTCCAGGCGTGCGAAGCGGCCTTCCTGCCAGCGCACCGGCAGCAGCTCGCCACGCAGCGGCAGCATGCCCTCCTCGCCCGGCTGCAGCGGTGCCGGCAGGCCGTTGTCCTGGTAGACGCGCAGCTGCAGCGCCAGCCAGTCGCGGTGCTGTTCGAGGAAACGCTCGCCCATCACCAGGCTGGCCCGCGGCGGCAACGTCAGGCGTGCGCCGCGCTCATCCACGCTCAGCTTGATGCGCCGCGCGCGCGGATCGCGCACGCGCAGCACCTCGATCTCGGCATCGTCCAGGCGCAGGCGGACGGTGTCGCGCTGCACGGTGGCGGGCGGGGTCGGGCTGATCAGGCGGCGCAGCAGGCGGCTCATGTGCCCAGCATAGCGCTGCGCGGGGCCGCTGGATGACCAGCGGCCCGCGCAGTGCGTGTTCAGTCAGCCTTGCTGAGCTTGAAGGCTTCTTCCAGAAGCAGGAACAGCCGACGGATCTCGGCACTCTGCAGGGCGAAGCGGGCGTCGAACTCGGCGCGGCGGCCGTCTTCGTCGGCATGCTCCAGCTGGTCCAGGGCGCCGTCGAGGAACTTCAGCTTGCGCACGATCAGGTCGTCGCCGATGACGAAGGACAGGTTGTCCTCGAAGATCAGCGCCAGCTTGGTCACCTGCTTGCCGGCGTCCAGATGCTTGTCGATCTCGTCGCAGCGCAGTTCCTGGTGCTGGCACTTGACCACCGCGCCGCCCTCCACCGGGTCCTTCATCTCGCACTCTTCGCCCAGGCTCAGGCCGGTCGGCAGCGGCTCGCCGGCGATCCAGCCGGTCAGGATCGAGCGCGGCGCGACTTCGGCGTTCAGCGGCATCGCCGGGAAGCTGCCGAGCAGGCCGCGGATGTCGGACATGAAGTACTCGCCGGTCTTGCGGCTGGAGGTGTCCACCGCGACATAGCCGTGCTGCAGATCAATGAAGGCATCGTTGCGCGAGGACTTCACGAAGGCGCGCGGCAGCAGTTCATGCAGCAGGTCGTCCTTCATGCGCTTGCGCTCGCGGCCACCGGGGCGGCGGCCTTCCTTCTCCTCGATCTCCTCCAGCTTGCGCTCAAGCAGGTCGTTGACGACCGCCGCCGGCAGGATCTTGTCCTCGCCGCCCACGGTCAGCCACAGGTGTTCGGCGATGCGGTGCGACAGCAGCTCCTTCTCCTCGCGGCCGAAGGGCGAGATGAAGCCACGCGAATTCATTTCCAGCGCACCGACCGGCTTGAGCAGGGCGTGCGGCAGGAGGGTGTCCACTTCGGAGAAATCGGTGGTGGTCGGGAAACGGAAGAACGTCAGGTTGCGAAAGAACATGGAATTCCGGATGGCGAAGAGGAAGGGCGTCCCACCTTAAGCGGCGGGCGTCTCGGGAGCTGCGTCGGTGTCGGCCGGCGAACCGGCCAGCCAGGCATGGGCATCGGACAAGGGTGCCTCGTCGCGACGGCCCAGCGCCATGAAATCGAACAGACTGGCATCGGCCAGCTGCGAGGGGTGGATCTGGCCCATGGCCCGGGCGATCTGGTCGATGCGGCCGGGATGGTCCTTTTCCCACTGCTGGAGCATCAGCCCGACCTGGCGGCGTTGCAGGTTTTCCTGGCTGCCACACAGGTTGCACGGGATGATCGGGAAATCACGTACCTGGGCGTACGCGACGATGTCGCGCTCGCGTACGTAGGCCAGTGGACGGATGACCACGTGGCGGCCGTCGTCGCTGCGCAGTTTCGGCGGCATGCCCGACAGCTTGGCGTGGTGGAACAGGTTCATGAAGAAGGTGGCCACCATGTCGTCGCGGTGATGGCCCAGCGCGATGCGGGTGAAGCCGTGCTTCTCGGCATGGTTGTACAGCGCGCCGCGGCGCAGGCGCGAGCACAGCGAACACATCGTGCGGCCTTCCGGGATGACCCGGCTGACCACCGAATAGGTGTCCTGCTCGATGATCTGGTACGCCACGCCCAGGCTGGCCAGGTACTCGGGCAGCACGTGTCCGGGGAAGCCGGGCTGCTTCTGGTCCAGGTTCACCGCGACCAGCTCGAACGGCACCGGGGCCCTCTTCTGCAGCTGCAGCAGGATGTCCAGCAGGGTGTAACTGTCCTTGCCGCCGGACAGGCAGACCATCACCTTGTCGCCGGCCTCGATCATGCCGTAATCGGCAATGGCCTGGCCGACCTGGCGGCGCAGGCGCCTGGCCAGCGGCTGCTCCCCACGCAGGTGGTCCGCGCGCGGGCCCACGCGCGGTGCGGCGGGCGCACGCGGCAGGGGATCGGGCAGGGAAATCACGGCGCTCATGGTTGCCATTCTACCGGCTTGGGGCCGGCGCCGGCCGCGGCGCGGGGTCCCCCTCTCCCGATGGTCATCGGCGCTGTGTATGCTCGGAGGCTGTGGATACCTACAGCCCCGCCGAGATCGTCGAACGCCTCGTCGCCCTGCGCGCCGAACACCGCGTGCTGGATGAACAGATCACCCGGATGGCCGCCAATGGCGAGGATGAGCTGGAGTCGAAACGTCTGAAGCGGCGCAAGCTGCAGTTGAAGGACTGCATCGCGAAGCTGGAGAGCCTGCAGATTCCGGACGAGCCGGCGTAGGCACCATCCACGCATGGCGTGGATCTATTGCTTCGTCCCGGTATTCGCCGGGCATGGCCCGGCGCTACCTTCATGCCTGTGGCGTCGGCTCGTCGGGGCGCGCCGCTTCCGGGCTGACGCGCTCGATGGTGTGGCGCAGTTCGCGGCCGAGGATGAACTTGGCGTCCTTGGCCCAACTGTCCAGGCGGTCGTCGAACAGCAGCTTGCTGTTCTCGTCCGGCCACACCAGGCGCAGCTCGCGCAGCTTCTGGATGAAGCCACGGAACAGCGACTTGTCGAAGAACTCCGGCGCGGCCGGCGCGTACAGCAGGCTGAGGCGCTGCGCGGCCTGCTGGCACAGGCTCTCCAGCTCGGCGGTACCCAACGTGCCGGGGCCGTTCTTCACCAGCACCGAAATGGCGATGTAGTAACGCTCGAACGCCTGCTGCAGCGAATGGCCGATGGCACGCAGGCGGAACACCTCGTCGGTCTGCCCGGTATTGCGGGTCAGCATGCCGCCGTCATCGTCGGCAACCTGCTGCAGCAGGCCTTCGCGGATGAACACGTCGATGGTCTGCTCGATGCGCTGGGCGAACTCGTCCTCGCTCCACGGCAGGAACAGCTCGGCCTGCAGGAACGGGTACACGGTGCGGCCCAGGCGGACCAGGCCGGCACGGCTCATGCGGCGGTTGTTCTGGAAGCAGCAAGCCACCCAGGACGAAGCGGTGAACAGGTGCACCACGTTGTTGCGGAAGTAGCTGAGCAGCACCGCGGTATCGCCACTGACGCTGAGCACGTCGCCCAGCGGGTGCTTGATGCGGGTGAGGACGTTGATTTCCTCGGCGTGGGCGATGATGCGCTCCGGCGAGTGCGGGGTCACCGTCACCCGGCCCGAATACGGCATTTCTTCCAGCAGGGTCTTGCACAGCTCGATCTGCGCGATCAGGTCGGCCTCGCCCATCGCGTGCTTGGGCGTGGACAGCAGCGCCAGCGCCAGCAGGTTGATCGGGTTGACGTCGGCGGCGCCATTGATGCGCACCTGGATGCGGTCGGCCAGGGTATCGACGGTAGTCGACAGCCACGACGGCTTCTCGTCCTCCGGCACCGCCTCGCCGTTCCACTCCGGCGCCTTCTCGGCCAGCACGTCGTTCAGGGCGATCGGCTCACCGAAGTTCACCACCACCTGGCCGTAGTTCTGCTTGAGCACCTTGGGGATGCCCCACAGCAGCGACCAGATCGATTCCTTCTCCTTCGGCCGCCCGGACAGTTCGTCCAGGTAGCTGCCACCTTCCATCAGCTTCTCGTAGCCGATGTAGATGGGCTGGAACAGCACCGGCTTGCGCGGCTGGCGCAGGAACGCGCGCAGGGTCATCGAGATCATGCCGCCCTTGGGCTGCAGCAGGCGCCCGGTGCGCGAACGGCCACCTTCGACGAAGTACTCGATGGAATAGCCACCGGCCACCAGCTGCGCGACGTATTCGCTGAGCACGGCCGAGTACAGCGCGTTGCCACGGATCGAGCGGCGGATGAAGAACGCACCGCCCTTGCGCAGCAGGGTGCCGACCACCGGCAGGTTCAGGTTGATGCCAGCCACGATGTGCGGCGGCACGATGCCACGGTCGTACAGCAGGTAGGACAGCAGCAGGTAGTCCATGTGGCTGCGGTGGCTGGGCACGTAGACCACTTCGTGGCCCGGCGCGGCGGCCTTGAACTTGTCCAGGTGGTGCACCAGCACGCCGGCGTAGATGCGGTTCCACACGTGGCTGAGCATGAAGCTGGCCGAACGCACCACCGGGCTGGAATAGTCGGCGGCGATTTCCCAGGCGTAGGCGTGCGCCTTCTTCCAGGCATCGGCCGGCTTGGAGTTGTCGCGCTTGGCCTGCGCGGCGATCGCCTCGCGCACCGGTTCGGCGGCCAGCACCTGGTCCACCAGCAGGCGGCGGGTAGACAGGTCGGGGCCGATGACCGATTCACGGATGCGGCGGAAATGGGTACGCAGCACGCGCTGCAGCTTGCGCACGGTGCGCTCGGGCTCCAGGCCCTCGTCCACGGTGCTGCGCAGCGAGATCGGAGGAGCAAAACGCACGATGGTGCTGCGGCCGTTCAGCAGCAGGCCCAGCAGGCGGCGGAAGCGGCCGACCAGCGCCCAGTTTTCCGAGAACAGCACGGCGAACCAGCCGCTCTGCTTGTCCGGCGCGCGGCCGACGAAGATCGACACCGGCACCAGGTGCACGTCCAGGTCGTCGCGCACGCGGTGCGCCTGCAGGACCTTGGCCAGCGAATCGGAATGGGTCTTGGCGCCCCGCTGCTCGGGGATCAGCGAATTGCTGGAGCTGCGCCGCGACAGCGCCAGGTAGGCGCGCTTGCGGCCGGTCGGGTCACCGGCCAGCGGCACCAGCGGCGAGGGCAGGCCGGCCTGGCGGCAGGCCTTGTCCAGGATCAGCGCGTTGGACAGGCCGTAGTCTTCCAGCACGTACACGACCGGGCGGCCGTCGTTGTACTGGCCCGGGTCCTCCGGCTCGATCTTCAGCGCCAGCCACGGCTCGACCAGGCGGCCCAGCAGGCGCGCCCAGAAGGGGCGACGTCCAGCGGGACGGGCGTGCGCGGGCGGCAGCACCGGATTGGAGCCGGTACCGGTCGAGGGAGACGCCGCGGCCGGATCGGCGGGCGTCTGCTGGGGTTCTTCGCCGGGGAACGGCAGCGGGTTCTGTTTCGACATCGGCGCCATTATGGCTTAGGCGGCGTGGTTGCCGCTTCCCCGCCGGCGGCGGGGGCCTCTGCGGGCTCCGGCGCGGCGGCCGCGCGGGCCGCATCGGCCTTGCGCAGCAGGGCATCGGTGTCGGCCAGGGTGCGGGTCAGGTACCAGTGGCCTTCGCGCCGGCTCAGCGGCAGCTGCAGCTGCAGGGTGCGCCCGGCCAGTTCGTATTCCATGCGGACCAGGGCGTTGTCGCCTTCCACCGAGAGCAGCTCCCCGCGCAGGCTGCGCAGGGCGTCGTCCACGCCCAGCCCGTAACTGGCCAGGACGGCCTTGACGGTGTGCAGGAACGGCGCCAGCTGCTGCAGGCTGCCTTCCATGCCGGCCGCGCGCAGACCGTCCTCGTTGTCGAAGCCGACCTTGGCGGCGGCCTCGACCAGCGCGGCGATGCTGCTGCGGGCGCGGGCCCGGTCGCTGATCGGCGCGCCCTGCGCCCAGCCGGCCAGGGTTTCCACCAGGGCGATGTAATGCGTCTGCTGGCTGGGGGTGTAGCCCTTCTGGTGGCGCAGGTACTGCACGCCGAAGTTGCCCATCGACTGCGCCGCCTGGCGCACCGCGCTGGCCTGGCCGGCCAGCTGGCGGTCGAAGCTGCGCTGCAGCTGGGCGGCGGCCTGCGGCTCGCGCAGCGCGGCCAGCATCGGCAGCATCTGGTCACCCAGCGGCAGTTCGCCCAGCGGCCACTGGCTGTGGCCGTCGGTCCAAGCCTGCTGCAGCCGCTGGTACTGGCCCGGCGGCACCGACAGGCGCGCGTAGCCGACCAGGTCATCCTCGACCAGTCGCTGGGCCATGGCCTGCACCGCCGCTACCGGCTCGGCCGCCGGCTTGGCCGGGTCGCTGCCGGATTGGCGGCACGCCGCCACCGCCAGCAGCACCATGGCTGCCAGCCCCCATCCACGCGCGGACCTTCCTCGCACTGCCAGGCTCATGCAATCGGACTCCCCGTACCGGCCCGCATCTTGCGGCCTGCAAGGTGACAGCGGCAACCCTTGCCGCCAGTGAGGGGTCAAAAAAAGAGCCCGGATCACAGGGATCGCAGGCTCTTCAAACCGGCGCGAGGCCAGTGGACAGTTGTGGCACATCTCCGGCCCAGGGACCGGATGGCGGCGATGCTACGCCGCCTCCGAAGTTAAGGCAATACGTCATGTAACCTGACTTAAATATTTGATTTTATTGAATCAATCCTTCTGCCAGACCGCTTCAATGAAATCTACGGCATGTTTTTCGGCGATTCGGGCATAAACACCGGGGTAGCCGGCCAGCGCGCAGCCCTCGCCCCAGCTGACGACACCGAACTGGGTCCAGCCTTCGCGCAGCTTGAGCAGCAACGGCCCGCCGGAATCGCCCTGGCAGCTGTCCATGCCTTCGCGTCCGGCGCAGATGACCTTGCCGCGCGACAGCTCGCCGCCATAGGCCTGCTGGCACTCGGCAAACGGTACAAACGGCACCTGCACGGTCTGCAGCCGGGTGGGATAGCGTCGGTCTTCGCTGATGTCGATGTCGCCCCAGCCAATGACCGTGAAGTCACGGCCCGGTTTGAGGTAGCTGGCGTCCGGGCGCAGCCGCAGGGTGACCGGCTGCGCATCTGCCAGGGGAGCGCTCAGCTGGATCAGTGCCACGTCGTGTTCAAGCGAGTTTCCGCTGTTGTAGGCCGGATGCACGTGGATGGCCTTGACGTTGGAGGCGCGTGCGGCGGGGTCGCTGGACAGGGTAGTGACACCGCCGAGCACGGCCAGGTCTGCCGGGCGGTCGCCCTGCACGCAGTGCGAGGCGGTCAACACCCAAGAGGGGGAAATGAGCGTGGCACCGCACCAGTGGCGGCCATGGTCGCTGTCACCCATCGACAGCCGCTGGATGCTGACCATGAAAGGGTATTGGCCTGTCTGGGCGTCCTCACCGCCGATGATGCGCGGTGCTTCGCGGGACTCGGGTGCGGCGAAGGCGGGTGCTGCGAACGCCAGCAACAGACCGGCAAGAACTGCAGAGGTGCTGCGATACATATCCGTGTACTCCCTCTTGGATGATTGGAACCGGCAGGGTCGTGGATCGGCGCCGGTGCATCGATTGGGAGGGAGGGACATCCGGATCCAGTGCGACCGCGCGCACGGTTCTTCGCTGCGGGGTCGACTGCGACAGCGCTGGACCCACAAATGCGAACGCCATCCCGCACGGGGCGGGATGGCGTTCGGTATTGCGGTGTGACCGGCAGCGCCGTCAGGCTCAGCGTGCAGCCAGAGCCGACGCGATTTCCTGCTGGATGGCCCGCGCGGCCGCCTGCGGATCGGCGGCCAGGCGGATCGGACGGCCGACCACGATGGCATCGGCGCCATCGGCGAAGGCCTGGGCCACGCCGACGGTACGCTTCTGGTCATCGCCGACCGGGCCACCGGGACGGATGCCCGGGCAGACGATCGAGAACCCGGCGCCGGTGGCGGCGCGGATCGGGCCGGCTTCCTGGCCGGAGGCGATCACGCCGTCGATGCCGGCGGCCTGGGCGGCCAGCGCGCGCTCGACCACCACGTCCACCGGCTCGCGGTCGATGCCCATCTGCGCCAGGTCCGGGCGCCCCATCGAGGTCAGCACGGTCACCGCCAGCAGGCGCATGTCGCTGCTGTTGGCGGCCCCGCAGGCCTCCATCATCGCCGGGTGCCAGCCATGGATGGTGGCGTAGCTGACCGGCCACTGCGACAGGCGCTTGATCACCGCCGCAGCGGTGGCCGGGATGTCGAAGAACTTCAGGTCGACAAACACGCGCCTGTCGCGGCGGGCCAGCTCGTCCAGCACCTGGAAATACTCGCCGGAGGCGAGCAGTTCCATGCCGATCTTGTAGAACGCCACGCTGTCGCCCAGGCGATCGACCCACTCCAGCGCCTGCACGCGGTCAGGCACGTCCAGGGCGAAGATCAGCCGTTCGTCATCGCGCAGCGGCAGCGGTGCGCGGCTCA
Source organism: Stenotrophomonas sp. SPM (assembly GCF_003105135.1). Taxonomy (NCBI): domain Bacteria; kingdom Pseudomonadati; phylum Pseudomonadota; class Gammaproteobacteria; order Lysobacterales; family Lysobacteraceae; genus Stenotrophomonas; species Stenotrophomonas sp. SPM. The sequence goes on from NZ_QETL01000088.1 coordinate 10,024, forward strand.
CGGTGCGTAATCCAGCGCAGCGCGCTTGGCGTCGTGGCGGGCCTGGCGCGACTGGGTGTAGTCGTTGTTGAACTGGGCCGGCTCGAAACCGCCGTAGGTCGGATTCGGCAGCATCCACCAGCGCTCGCCGAACCAGTCGTGGTACTGCTGCAACAGCGCATCGCGGCCTTCGTTGGTGTTGGCGGTCACTTCCACGAAGTCACCCATCTGGTCACCGAACTGCATCAGCACGCGGTACTGCTGGCCAGCCAGGCGGCGGCGGCAGTTCTTCTCGCTGCCGTTCTGCTCGCAGTCCTTGACCACGGTGCCCAGGCCGAGGAACACGCTGTCGTCGGCCACCGGCAGGCCCTGCTCGCGCAGGTTGGCCAGGGTCGCGTCCTTCAGGTGCACGGCGCGGTTGGAGATGTACAGCAGGGTCACGCCCTTGGCGTTGGCGGCCTTGGCGAAATCAACCACGCCGGGGATGGCCTTGGCCTTCTTCTCGGCCACCCACTGGTCCCAGGTCAGCTCGTCGTATTCCTTGCCGTCGCGCACCAGGCGCGCCTGGTAGGGGGAGTTGTCGAGCACGGTTTCATCCACGTCCAGCACCACGGCCGGCTTCAGGCCCTTGGCCGCGTTACCGCGTTCTTCCGGCACCAGCGCGTCCCAGTGGGCTTCCTTCAGCGCGGCGTCCAGGTGGTCGGCGGCGGCGCGGTAGGTCTGCTCGGTGATCGCCTTGTACTCCTGCGCGCGCTGCATCCACAGCACGGCATTGAGGTTGTCGTTGGCGGTCGCATCACGCGCACCGTCGGCCTTGACGGCCGCAGCCGGGGCGTCGGGGGCGGGGGCCTCGGCGGCAGGCGCATCGACGCGCTTGCAGGCGGACAGGCCGATCGCCGCAGTGGCGAGCAGGGTCAGGGATAGGGAAACGGGACGACGCATCAGGATTCACCGGCAATCAGATATACCCGGCCATTTTACCGGCAAAGATGACCGTGGCACGGCTATGCTTCGGGGTTGACCCGTTGCCTTGCGGAGGCCGCCATGACCGATCCCGTCCAGACCCCCGACGTCCCCCTGCTCGATGCCGTCCAGGCCCGCCTGCTGGGCTGCCTGGTGGAAAAGGAGGCGACCACCCCGGACACCTACCCGCTGACGGTCAATGCCGCGCAGTCGGCGGCCAACCAGAAGACCGCCCGCGAGCCGGTGATGAACGTAGACGCCGGCAGCGTGCAGCACGCCCTGCGCCAGCTGGAGACGCTGGGCCTGGCGCGCCAGCACTTCTCCTCGCGCGCCGACCGCTACGAGCACCGCCTGCAGGGCGCGCTGGACCTGACCCGGCAGCAGACCGTGCTGCTGGCGATGCTGCTGCTACGCGGCCCGCAGACCCTGGGCGAGCTGGTCACCCGCAGCGAGCGCCTGTACCGCTTCGCCGATGTGGACGAAGCCCGCCACGCCATCGAGCGCCTGCAGCAGCGCGCCCTGCTGGTGGTGCTTCCGCGCGCCAGCGGCCAGCGCGAGGACCGCTACATGCACCTGCTGTGCGGTGAGGTGGACGGTGCGGCGCTGGCCGCGAAGTACGCCAGCAGCGGAGGTGGCGGCAGCGAAGCGGCCGACCCCGGCCTGGCCGAGCGCGTGGCCCAGCTGGAAGCAGCGGTGGCCGAGCTGCAGGCCCAGCTGGCAGAACTGCGCGGCGGTTGAGGGGCAGGTGCCGGCCGTTGGCCGGCACGATGCCATGTGAACTCAGGTCGGCGTATCGACGTCGTCCCAGTCGGCCTGTTCAAAGCAGAACAACCAGTTCAGCGCGTAATGGCGCTCGTAGATCACGCCGCCCACCAGTGCACCCGGCAGCGGCGCACCCTGGCGTTGGGCCTCACGTGCGGCCCAGTGCAGGCGGTAGTGCAGATCCAGCGCATCCAGCAGCACGGCGGTATCGCGCAGGGTCGCAGGGACGCTGCCACTGTCAGCCGCCTGCAGCAGGGCGCCGACCACATCCGGCACCGCACAGGTCGCCTGCGGCCACGGCAGCGCCTCGGATAGCCCCAGCGCCCACAGCAGCACGGCCAGACTCTCGTAGCGCCAGGCGAATGGCAGCGCAGCCTCGGCGTCGCCGTGCGCGATGAAGGCGGCCTCGGCCGGGCTCAGGGCCTCCGGCAGCGCCGGCAGACGCTCGGCCAGTTCGGCCAGGCTCAACGGTGGTTCACCGGACTGCAGGGCCTCGGCGCGGAGCGCGCAGGCCAGCAGCGCCTGAGCCCTGGCCCAGACCTGGGCAGGTTTGCGCAGCTGTGCCTCGGCCGCACCCAGCACAGGTGGCAATGACGGCGGGACACGCAGCTCGTGGGCCTGCAGCTGCTGTTGGCTGCGCGCACGGCGCTGCCCGGCATCGGCGGGATACGGCACCTGCGCCTGCGGATCGGGCGCTTCACCCAACAGCACCCTGCCGGCCGGATCGCGCACGCTGCCATCTTCCAGGAAGCACACCGCATTGGCCTGCAGCAGCCAGGGCTGCAGCGCCTCAAGATCAGCCTCGGCCAGCTCGAACAGATAGTGCTGGCGCACGCGCTGCACGTGCCGCATCAGGTGATAGCGCGCGGCGGTCATCTGCCCGTCGCCATGGCCCAGCACGTAGTTGACGAAGCCGCCGAGGTGCGGCGCCAGCGTGGGGTCATCAAGACCACGGACGGAGGCACTGCCGGCCTGTGGTGGCGGTGCCAGCACCGGGCCGAGAGTGGAATACGCGTTGATCAGCATCGAAGCATCCGTGCAGGAAAACAGATCTGCACCATACCCCACCGGATCATTCTGGCTGTTGAACCGCCGCCGCCCCCGGCGTGGCGTACAGCCGGCTCGCGCTGTCCACGTTCGGCAGCTGGATCACGCCGCGTTGGTGCATGCCCAGCCCCAGCAGGATCCGCCCGGAGGCCACGTTGTCCAGGTCGGTGATACCGTACAGATCCCCGATGTCCAGCTGCGAGCGCGCATGCGTGAACACCGCCCGCGCCGCCTCGCTGGCATAGCCCTGCCCCGCGAATTCGGACAGCACCGCATAGCCGATATCCGGCCCCGGCAGGCCATCACGCCGCACCAGGCCGGCGTTGCCCAGCCACGCGCCATCGGCGAGCCGCTCAATCGCGTACATGCCGAAGCCGTTCAACGCATAGCTGTGCAGCACCCGCAGCGCGATGTACTCCCGCGCCTGCTCCTCGCTGCGCACGTTGCGGTCACCGATGAAGCGCATGAAGCCGGGATCATTGAGCAGCGCCAGCATCGGCAGCGCATCCCGATCCGGCTCGATGCGGCGCAGCCGCAGGCGTTCGCTTTCGATGGGATGCACGCGCAGACCTCCAGCCGAAACCCCGATTCTGCCTCAACGCCCGGCTGTTGATTTTGATTTTCTCTGCATTGCCGTGGCAGGAGGCGCCTGGAATCCGTCAGAGGCCGGTCGGAGTGGGTTCGCGGGGGTATCCGCGCCATGGATGGCGCGGCCAAGCCCCCAGGGGTGAGGGCGCTTTGCTTGCGAAGTACTGCTTCGCAAGCGCCCGAACGCACAGCCGCCAGCGGCTGGGCCGGTCTGTGGGTTCACGGCGTCCCCCGCGAGCCCACCCCGAGCGGCCACACCGCGCACCCCACGCGCGCTCCACCACGGATGGGCGGCGCCGTTGGAGCGCCTTAGTCGAACAGCGCCTCGATCGCCGCCAACCCCGCCGTCGCGCGCTCCTTCTTCCGCGCCGCATCGGCCACCGGGTCCGCGCCATCGCGCTGGATCTCCTCGGCCGGAATCTCCTCGAAGAAACGGCTCGGCTTCAACCGCACATGCTCGCCGAACTTGCGCGTCAGCTTGCTGTAGCTCATCCACAGCTGGATCTTCGCGCGGGTGATGCCCACGTACAGCAGGCGCCGCTCTTCCTGCAGGTTGCCTTCGTCCAGGCTGACCTGGTGCGGCAGCACGCCGTCCTCGCAGCCGACGATGAAGACATAGGGGAATTCCAGGCCCTTGGACGCATGCATGGTCATCATGCGTACCTGGTTGCCGCCCTCGTCCTTGTCGCTGCGCGAGAGCAGCGCCAGCTGGCCAGCCAGGTCGGCCGCAGTGGCACCGCGCGGGCCGCCCTCGAACCACTGCGCCAGTTCCTCGATGTTGTTCGCACGGCGCTGGTAACTGGCCTCTTCCTTGGCCTGCTGGCGCAGCTCGCTGAGCAGGCCCGATTCCTTGGCGACCTTGCGGATCATGTCGCCGGAGGTGATCTGCCGGGTCTGCGCGCGCAGGTCACGCAGGATGTCGGTGAAGCGCGCCAGGCTGTTGGCCGCACGCGGCGGCAGCTGCTGCAGCGCGCCGATCGACTCGGCGGCATGCGCCATCGGGATGTCTTTTTCCTGTGCCAGCTCGGCCAGCTTGGCCAGCGTGCCGGCGCCGACATCGCGCTTGGGCGACTGCACCGCACGCATGAACGCGGTGTCGTCGTCCGGGTTCACCAGCAGCCGCAGCCAGGCCAGGGTGTCCTTCACTTCCTGGCGTTCCAGGAACATGGTACCGCCGGTCAGATGGTAGGGAATGCGCAGCAGCTGCATCGCCTTTTCCAGCGGGCGCGACTGGAAGTTGCCGCGGAACAGGATGCAGAAATCACTCCACGGCACGTTGCGCGACTGCGCCACGAAGGCGATCTCGGCGGCGACCTTTTCCGCTTCGTGTTCGCTGTTGCGGCATTCCCACACGCGGATGCGTTCGCCGTCGGCCTGGTCACTCCACAGCTTCTTCAGGTGCTCATGCGGATTGTTGGCGATCAGCGCATTGGCCGCGCGCAGCACGCGGTTGGAGCAGCGGTAGTTCTGCTCCAGCTTGATGATTTCCAGCGTGGGGTAATCGCGCCCCATCTGCTGCAGGTTTTCGGGGTTGGCGCCGCGCCAGGCGTAGATCGACTGATCGTCATCGCCCACGCAGGTGAAGTTGCCCTTGTCACCGGCCAGCTGCTTGAGCAGCCGGTACTGCGCGTCGTTGGTGTCCTGGCATTCGTCCACCAGCAGGTAGCCGATGCGCTCACGCCAGGCCAGCGCGATCTCCGGATTCTCCTCCAGGATCTGCACGGGCAAACGGATCAGGTCATCGAAGTCGACCGCGTTGAACGCCGTCAGGCGCAGCTGGTAACGCTCGTAGACACTGGCCGCTTCCTTCTCGCGGTTGCTGCGCGCGGCGGCCATCGCCTGTTCGGGCGACAGGCCGGCGTTCTTCGCGCGCGACACCAGGTTCTTCATGTCCTCGATGTCGTCGGGCTTGGCGCCGGACATCAGGTCCTTGATCTGCGCAGCGGCATCATCGGCATCGAAGATCGAGAAGCCGCGCTTCAGGCCAACGGCGGCGTGTTCGATCTGCAGGAACTTCAGGCCCAGGGCGTGGAAGGTGCAGATGGTCACCTCGTCGGCGTCCTGCTCGCGCAGGCGCTTGGCCACGCGCTCGCGCATCTCCTTGGCCGACTTGTTGGTGAAGGTGATCGCCGCGATGCGGCGCGCGGGATAGCGCCCACAGCCGATCAGGTGGGCGATCTTCTCGACGATCACGCGCGTCTTGCCACTGCCCGCACCGGCGAGCACCAGCAGGGGGCCCTCGATGTGCAGAACGGCGGCGGCTTGGGGAGGATTGAGACCGTGCATTGGAGGGGGATTGTAGCGGGCCCGGGTGACGGCCACAGCCGCCGGCCGGTGGGGATGCTGAACGGCTTCGGCGTGCCGGGGCAGCGGCGTACAATCGGCCGATGGCCAAGCTCTATTTCTACTATTCGGCGATGAACGCCGGCAAGACCACCACCCTGCTGCAGAGCGCGCACAACTACCGCGAGCGCGGCATGCGGGTGGCGATCCTGACCCCACGCCTGGACGATCGTGCCGGTGCCGGCGTGGTCGCTTCGCGCATCGGCCTGCGCGCCGAGGGCATGGCCTTCGACCGCGACAGCGACCTGCAGCGTTGGGTGGCCCAGGACCTGGCCGACAACGGCCCGATGGGCTGCGTGCTGGTGGACGAGGCGCAGTTCCTGACCCGCGCGCAGGTCTGGCAGCTGAGCGAGGTGGTCGACCAGCTGCGCATTCCGGTGCTGTGCTACGGCCTGCGCACCGATTTCCGCGGCGAGCTGTTCGAGGGCAGCCAGTACCTGCTGGCCTGGGCCGATGAGATGCAGGAGATCAAGACGATCTGCCACAGCGGCAAGAAGGCGACGATGACGGTGCGCGTGGATGAGCACGGCCACGCGGTGCAGGACGGCCCGCAGGTGGAGATCGGCGGCAACGAACGCTACGTGTCGGTCAGCCGTGCCGAGTTCAAGAAGATCACCCGTGGTGAAGGGCGGATCGACCCGGCGCAGGCGCCCCTGCCTCTGTAGGTGGTGGTTCTTTTGCAGGGCTTGCAGCCCTGCACCTGCTGCAAGCCGGAGCAACGGCAACGGCCGAAGCAGCAGCAACAGCGGGCATTCCGTGGGATGGCGTGGCACTGTGGGTTTGCGGGGACGCCGTAAACCCGTCCATTGGGGCTTGGTCGCCGCATCCATGCGGCTC
>NZ_QETL01000089.1:0-16427 GCF_003105135.1 Stenotrophomonas sp. SPM
GCCCCGCCCAACACACAGAAAACCGGAGCCGCTCTGGCCTTTGACCTTGCCTTTGCTCCTGGCAGGTGCAGGGCGGCAGCCCTGCCGACAACACCCCCTCTACAACGATGGTATTACCCATTCAGTGCGGTATTCGCACACGTAGTCGATTACCGCACTTGAATGGTGCAGTGCGATAAACCTAATTTCACTCCCACAGTTTCATAGCAGTCCAAGCGATCCACCCCTGGCGGGGCGAGGGCAGCAGCCGGTCCGGTGCTGAAGCCAGGTGCAGGGGAAGACCGCCGGATTTCCCTTCACCTGTGCGGAGTGCTCGCATGCGCCGTCGTCTGTCCGTTGTTTCCCTGTCCCTGCTTGCCGTGCTGCCGTCGCTGGCGCTGGCCTACCAGGCCGAACCGCCGCGCGAAGCCCTGCAGGTCCTGCGCGTGGACCGCTATGCCGACGATGCCAACGCCGGCTCGCTGCGCTGGGCCATCACCACCGCCAACGCCGCGCCGGGCCGCTACCGCATCGAGATCGATGCCGTCGGCGCCGCGCCCTACGTCATCAAGCCGGCCGCGCCGCTGCCGGAGATCAAGGGCCCGGTGCAGATCATCGGCACGTCGTGGGCGCGCGATGGCCAGTACGTCGCCATCGACGGCTCGGCCTACGTCACCGGCACCGGCACCGATGCCTGCCCGGGCGCCGAACCCGGCCAGTCCGGTACCAACGTGCGCACCACCACGCTGCCGGGCCTGGTCCTGCGCGATACCCAGGGCGTGGAGCTGGCCGGCCTGGAGATCCGCAACTTCTGCATCGGCGTGCTGGTCAACCGTTCCAGCCACAACGAGATCCATGACAACCGCATCGTCGCCAACAAGGGCGGCGCCGGCATCATGCTCACCGGCGACGACGGCAAGGGCCAGTCCACCGCCACCACCACCGTGCACAACCGCATCGTGCGCAACGAATTCCTCGACAACGGCGACGGCCTGGAGCTGACCCGTGGCGCGGCCTGGAACCTGGTGGCCGACAACCTGTTCCAGTCCACCCGCGCCAACCCGGAACCCTCACAGGGCATCGAGATCCTGTGGGGCAACGACAACAGCGTGGTCCACAACCGCTTCGTCGATTATTCCGATGGCCTGCAGATCAACTGGGGCAACCGCAACTACATCGCCGCCAACACCTTCACCGGCAACTCGCTGGGCCTGAGCATCACCGGCAGCGGCAACGTGGTCGATGGCAACACCATCACCGGCAATGGCATCGGCATCGGCGTGCGCCCGCAGCCGATGAGTGCGCCGAACCGCTTCACCGCCAACCGCATCCATGGCAACGGCCTGCCGATCGAGCGCTGCGAGGCCGGCGGCGCCTGCGTGAAGGGCCAGCCGCGCGGTGCCATCGTGTTCGGTGTGCCGGGCCTGGAGCACGCCAGCTTCGTCGGCTCGCGCGGCCGTGGCGTCGACAACGATCCGTCCAAGCGTGCGCGCATCTGCACCGCCGCCGGCCAGGCCGACTGCCAGCCGCTGCCCAACCTGGGCCAGGCCGCGCCGCAGCTGACCGCCGTGCAGGGCAAGGGCGCGCAGCGCCAGCTCAACGGTCGTTTCCAGGGGGCCCCGGATTCCCGCTACCAGGTGGAAGTGTTCGGCAACCGCGCCGCCAACGGCAGCGAGGCCGAGCTGGTGCTGGGCAGCGTCGAAGCCCGCACCGATGCGCAGGGGCACGGCAGCTTCACCTTCCCGCTCGGTGCGGGGGCAGATGCTGCCGCTGCCGGCAGCCTGACCGCCACGGTCACCTCGGCGCAGGGCGCCACCTCCCCCCTGAGCGCGCCGCTGTCGCTGCGCTGATCACCTCCACGAGACCGCGATCATGAATCCTGCGAAATCCCCGTCACTGGGCCTGTCCCTGGGCATCCTGGCCACCGCGCTGCTGCCGGCCCTCGCCAGCGCGCAGTCCAGCAACCGCTATGAAGGCAAGACGCTCACCGGCGACTGGGGCAGCACCCGCACCGACCTGTTCGAGCGCGGCATCGCCTTCCGCGGCGATTACGTGGGCGAGGCCATGGGCGTGGTCGATGGTGGCTACGGCGAGACCGGCGCGCGCTATGCGCAGCAGGTGCGCGTGGGCATGGACCTGGACATGGGCAAGCTGGCCGGCTGGGACGGCGGTGCGTTCCACTTCACCCTCAACGACCGTCGCGGCCGCAGCACCTCGGTGGACTTCGTCGGCAACCGCTTCCCGATCCAGGAAGCGTACGGCGGCCAGTACACGCGCCTGACCGAGCTGAGCTACGACCAGACCTTCAATGCGGGCCAGTCGTACTACAAGCTGGGTTACTACGCGATGGGCAACCAGTTCGGCCTGCACAGCCTGCTGACCCACTTCGTCAACGCGGCCTTCTGTGCGCATCCGCTGGCCATGTCCGGCAACAGTGGCTGGTACAACTACCCGATGGCGCGCTGGGGCGGCGAGTTCGCGCAGCAGATCAGCCCGGCGGTGAACGTCCGCACCGGCTGGTTCCAGGTCAATCCGAACCTGGGCGGCAACATCGAGCGCAACGCGTTCCGTCCGTTCGTCTCGGGTACCACCGGTTCGCTGTTCCCGGTGGAAGTGACCTGGACCCCGGCCAAGGGCAGCCGCTACGCAGGCGTGTACAAGTTCGGCGGTTACTACGACACCTCGCGCGTGGACAAGCGCGGCCTGGACACCTCGCCGACCACCGGCCGCCACGGCGCCTACGTGCTGGCCGAGCAGCGCCTGACCCAGGAATCGGCCGACCCGAGCCGCGGCCTCACCGCCTTCGCGCAGTACATGGTGTCCGATACCGATACCGCGCAGATCAAACGCTGGTACGCGCTGGGTGGCGTCTACCAGGGCATCGGCTCGCGCGCGCAGGACAGCATCGCGCTGGGCTACGTCGGCGCCGACATCAACGACCGCCTGGTCGATGCGCGCCGGGCCACGCTGATGAGCGGTGGCGTGCCCACCGATTCGCCGCTGTACAACCTCAGCCAGGCCGAGGAGCTGTTCGAACTGTCCTACAGCTTCCAGGTGAACCCGTGGCTGATGATCCGCCCGGACGTGCAGTACATCGTCAACCCGGGCACGTTCAATTACAGCGGTACCGACAACGCCTGGGCCGTCGGTGTCCAGGCCAAGGTGACCTTCTGATGGCCGCGCGCTCCCTCCATGCTCTGGTGACTGCCATGAAATTCCCGTTGGCTTCCGTTGTCCTCGCCGGTGCGCTCAGCGCCTCCCCCCTGCTGGCCCTGGCCGCACCGCCGCCGGCGGTGCTGCAGGTCGGCCAGCTGCGCATCGGCGAGGGCAGCCCGCGCACCATCGTGCCGATCACCGGCGCCACCGCTGAGGTCGCCCTGCAGCAGGCCGCCGCCATTGCCGCCAGCAAGTCCACCGACATCGCCGAGTGGCGCATCGACTACCTGGACATCGCCACCGATGGCAAGGCACTGGTCGCACTCGGCCAGCGCATCCAGGCCACGCTGGCCGGCAAGCCGGTCATCGTCACCTTCCGCACCCAGGCCGAAGGCGGTGCCAAGCCGATCAGCGATGCCGACTATGGTGCGCTGTACGCCACGCTGCTGCGCGGCGGCGTCGCCCAGCTGATCGACGTGGAGATGTTCCGCGACCCGAAGGTCGTGCAGTCGCTGGTGGCACAGGCGCACAAGGCCGGGGTCAAGGTGGTGATGTCCAACCATGACTTCCATGCCACGCCGCCGCGCGAGGAGATCGTAGCGCGCCTGCTGAAGCAGCAGGCACTCGGCGCTGACGTGCTGAAGATCGCGGTGATGCCGCGTGATGCCGGCGACGTGCTGGCCCTGCTCGATGCCACCTGGCAGGTGCGCCAGCAGAGCGACAAGCCGCTGCTGACCATGTCGATGGGCGGCACCGGCGTGGTTTCGCGCCTGGCCGGCGAAACCTTCGGCCAGGCCCTCACCTTCGGCATGATCGGCACCCCGTCGGCGCCGGGCCAGGTCGAGGTCGATCGCCTGCAGGACGTCCTGCAGGTCATCCATGCATCCAGCCAGGCCGGTCACTGAGACCTTCCCCGCCGGACGTTCCACCGCACCACGCTGTTGCAGGAAACCGCACCATGAGCCACGCCTCCGCCGCTGCACCGCCGCTTGTCCTTGAACGGATGAGTCCGTTCCAGTGGACCGCCATCGCCATCTGCGTGCTGTTGAACATGCTCGATGGCTTCGATGTGATGGTCATGGCCTTCACCGCGCCGCACGTGTCGGCAGACTGGGAACTGTCGGGCAAGGTGCTGGGGCTGATGCTCAGTGCCGGCCTGGTCGGCATGGCGCTGGGTTCGTTCCTGCTGGCGCCATTGGCGGACCGCTGGGGTCGGCGGCCGATGATCGTCTGCTGCCTGCTGATCCTGACCAGCGGCATGGCGCTGTCGGCGCTGGCCGCCAACGCCTGGCAGCTGGGCGCGCTGCGCGTCTACACCGGCGTCGGCATCGGCGGCATGCTGGCCGGTGTCGGGGTGATCACCGCCGAGTACGCCAACGCCAAGTGGCGCAGCACGGCGGTCGCGCTGCAGGCCACCGGCTATCCTATCGGTGCCACCGCTGGCGGCCTGCTGGCGGCGTGGATGCTGGAACACTGGTCCTGGCACAGCGTGTTCCTGATCGGTGCAGGCGCGTCGCTGCTGTGCATTCCGCTGGTGCTGAAGTGCCTGCCGGAATCGCTGGATTTCCTGGTCGCACGTCGCCCGGCCAACGCGCTGCCGCGGCTGAACGCGCTGCTGTCGCGCATGCGCATGCCGGAACTGCAGGCACTGCCGCCGGTGCCGGTGCGTGATGGCCAGCGCCAAGGGTACGCCGCGCTGTTCGTCGGCGACCTGCGTCGCATCGCGTTGCTGATCGCGCTCGCCTTCTTCCTGCACATGTTCGCCTTCTATTTCGTGCTGAGCTGGACGCCGAAGCTGCTGGTCTCGGCCGGCGTGTCGGCGCAGCAGGGCATCACCGGTGGCGTGCTGCTGAACCTGGGCGGCATCGTAGGCGGCAGCCTGTTTGGCTGGCTGGCTTCGCGCTGGTCGCTGTCGAAGCTGACCGCTGGCGCGCTGCTGCTGGCGATGGTGTCGATGCTGGGCTTTGCGGCGTTCAACACGCAGCTGGGCGTGGCCTTCCCGCTGGCCTTCGTGATCGGTGCGGCCCTGTTCGCGGCGATGGCCGGCCTGTACGCGGCAGCGCCGGTGGTGTTCGCCGCCGAAGTGCGCACCACCGGCCTCGGCTGGGCCATCGGCATCGGCCGTGTCGGCGCGATCCTTTCGCCGCTCACCGTGGGCGTGCTGGTGGATGGCCACTGGCAGCCGTCGGCGCTGTACGTGCTGTGCGCCTTGCCGCTGCTGCTGGCTGCGTGGGCGTGCCTCGGCCTGCGGGTGGGCGTCGGCCAGAACCGGCGTTGAACCGATGGCCAACGCAGTTCACTCAATGTGCGATTATCGAATCACCTGGCCGAATATCGCATTGACCGGACGGGGCGCCGTGGCGACCATGTCCGGGTCGTGTTTTCCCTTCGCAGTGGCCCTGCAGCGTGGCGGCGATGACCGCCGGCAGGCAGGGCAAGGAGCAATGCAGTGATCGACAAGACCTTGGCCAGCGTGGAAGCAGCGGTGGCCGATATCCATGATGGTGCCACCGTGATGATCGGCGGCTTTGGTACCGCCGGCATGCCCGATGAGTTGATCGATGCGCTCATTGCACAGGGCGCGCGCGAACTGACCATCATCAACAACAACGCCGGCAACGGCGATACCGGCCTGGCCGCGCTGATCAAGCACAAGCGCGTGCGCCGCATCGTCTGCTCCTTCCCGCGCCAGGCCGATTCGCAGCACTTCGATGCGGCCTACCGCGCCGGTGAGATCGAACTGGAGCTGGTGCCGCAGGGCAACCTGGCCGCACGCATCCACGCGGCCGGTTCCGGTCTGGGCGCGATCTTCACCCCCACCGGCTACGGCACCGAGCTGGCGCAGGGCAAGGAAACGCGCGAGATCGATGGCCGCCACTACGTGCTTGAATACCCGCTGCACGCCGACTTCGCACTGATCAAGGCCGACCGTGGCGACCGCTGGGGCAACCTGGTGTACCGCAAGACCGCACGCAACTTCGGCCCGTTGATGGCGATGGCCGCACGCTGCGCCATCGTGCAGGTGCGTGAAGTGGTGGCGCTGGGCGAACTGGACCCGGAGGCCGTGGTGACCCCGGGCATTTTCGTGCAGCGCGTGGTGCCGGTGGCCGCAGAAGGAGTGCAGGCATGAACAAGCTCAGCCGCGAACAGATGGCCGCGCGCGTGGCGCGCGACATTCCCGAAGGTGCCTACGTCAACCTGGGCATCGGCCTGCCGACCACGGTGGCCAACTTCCTGCCGGCCGACAAGGAGATCTTCCTGCAGTCGGAAAACGGCCTGCTCGGCATGGGGCCGGCGCCGACCCCCGGCCAGGAAGATCCGGACCTGATCAACGCCGGCAAGCAGCCGGTCACCCTGCTCACCGGTGGCTGCTATTTCCACCATGCCGATTCGTTCGCGATGATGCGCGGCGGCCACCTCGACATCTGCGTGCTTGGTGCCTTCCAGGTGTCGGCACACGGTGATCTGGCCAACTGGAGCACCGGTGCGCCCGACGCGATTCCTGCCGTGGGCGGCGCGATGGATCTGGCCATCGGTGCCAAGCAGGTCTTCGTGATGATGGACCTGTTCACCAAGAAGGGTGAAAGCAAACTGGTGGCCGAATGCAGCTACCCGCTGACCGGCCTGCGCTGCGTATCGCGCGTGTATACCGATGTGGCGGTGTTCGACCTCGGCGCCGACGGCGCGACCGTGCTGGAAATGGTCGAGGGCATGGACATCGAACAATTGCGTGAACTGACCGGCCTGCCGCTGGCACTGGCCGAGGGAGTCTGAGATGAGCCTGCACGAAACCTACATCATTGATGGCATCCGCACCCCGATCGGCCGCTACGGCGGAGCGCTGTCCGGTGTGCGCGCCGACGACCTCGGCGCGGTTCCGCTGAAGGCGCTGCTGGCGCGGCACCCGCAGCTGGACCCGGTGCTGGTCGAGGATGTCTACCTCGGCTGTGCCAACCAGGCCGGCGAAGACAACCGCAACGTCGCCCGCATGAGCCTGCTGCTGGCCGGCCTGCCGGTGACGGTGCCGGGCAGCACGATCAACCGCTTGTGTGGTTCGGGCCTGGATGCGATCGGCACCGTGGCCCGTGGCATCGCCGCCGGCGAACTGGGCCTGGCCATTGCCGGTGGCGTTGAATCGATGTCGCGCGCGCCGTTCGTGATGGGCAAGGCGACTTCGCCGTTCGCCCGCGACCAGCAGATCGAAGACACCACCATGGGCTGGCGCTTCATCAACCCGCGCCTGCGTGAGCTGCACGGGGTGGAGACCATGGGCCAGACCGCCGAGAACGTGGCCGAGCGCTACGGCATCAGTCGCGAGCACCAGGATGCGTTCGCCCTGCGCAGCCAGCAGCGCACCGCCGCTGCGCAGGCGCGCGGTTTCTTCGACGGCGAGATCGTGGCGGTGGACGTGCCGGGCCGCAAGCGCGGCGAGATGGTGACCGTCGACCGCGATGAACACCCGCGCGGCGATACCACCGCCGAGGCGCTGGCCAAGCTCAAGCCGCTGTTCCGCCAGCCGGGCACGGTCACCGCCGGCAATGCCTCGGGCATCAACGATGGTGCCGCCGCACTGCTGCTCGCTTCGGGCGCGCAGGTGAAGGCGCTGGGGCTGACCCCGCGCGCGCGCATCCTCGGCTTCGCCAGCGCCGGTGTCGAGCCGGCGATCATGGGCATGGGCCCGGTGCCGGCCAGCCAGAAGCTGATGGCGCGGCTGGGCCTGTCCATCACCGATTTCGATGCCATCGAACTGAATGAAGCCTTCGCCTCGCAGGGCCTGGCCTGCATGCGCCAGCTCGGCCTGGCCGACGATGCCGTGCACGTGAACCCCAACGGCGGGGCCATCGCCCTGGGCCACCCGCTGGGCATGAGCGGCGCGCGCCTGGCGCTGACCCTGCTGCGCCAGCTGGAAGCCAGTGGCGGCCGCCGCGGCCTGGCGACGATGTGCATCGGCGTGGGGCAGGGCGTGGCGCTGGCCATCGAACGCGTGTAAGCCTTCGCCCGTATCCATGATCTGCAAGACAGCCGCGGCCTTCGGGCCGCTCGCCAACAGGAGTACGCCATGAGCGATCCCACCGAACTGCGCGGCTACCGCAAGCCGTACCCCGGCAGCCAGCCGCCGCGCATCCATCTGCCGTATGCCTCCACCGCGCTGCGTGGCCCGGGTACCGACCCGATCGCCATCCCGGTGACGCTCTCGGAAGTGACCGGCCCGAGCATCAACCGCATCACCCTGGGTGAGCATGCCGCCGACCTGACCGCCGGCTTCCCCGGCCAGCCGCAGGGCGAGCGCATCATCGTCAGCGGCCGCGTGCTGGACGAGAACGGCCGCCCGGTACGCAACACCATTGTCGAGGTCTGGCAGTGCAACGCCGCCGGCCGCTACCTGCACAAGGGCGACCAGCACGATGCGCCGCTGGACCCGAACTTCAAGGGCACCGGCCAGGTGCTGACCGACAGCGAAGGCCGCTACCGGTTCACCACCATCAAGCCGGGCGCGTACCCGTGGCGCAACCACTACAACGCCTGGCGCCCGGCGCACATCCATTTCTCGCTGCATGGCGATGGCATCGGCCAACGCCTGGTCACGCAGATGTACTTCCCCAACGATCCGCTGCTGGCGTTCGACCCGATCTACAACTGCGTGGACGACGCCAAGGCGCGCGAGCGCATGGTGTCCTCGTTCGACTGGGAAAACACCGCCAACGAATTCGCACTCGGCTACCGCTTCGACATCGTGCTGCGCGGTCGCAAGATGACCGTCTGGGAGTAAGACCATGAGTTTCCAATCCACTCCGTGGCAGACCGTGGGCCCGTACTACCGCCTGGGCCTGGAACCGCTGTACCGCACCGAAATCGCCCCGGCCACCGCGCAGGGCGAGCGCATCGAAGTGCAGGGCCAGGTCTTCGATGGCAATGGCACGCCGGTGTCCGATGCCGTGCTGGAAATCTGGCAGGCCGACGCGCAGGGCATCTACGCCCATGGCGAAGACCCGCGCCGTGATGACCACGATCCGGCCTTCGATGGCTGGGGCCGTGTTCCCACCGACGACCAGGGCCGCTTCGCCTTCACCACCGTCAAGCCGGGCCGCGTGCCGGGCCTGCGTGGCGAGCCGCAGGCACCGCACCTGGTGGTGCTGGTGTTCATGCGCGGCCTGCTGCAGGCCACCCGTGGCCGCATCTACTTCAGTGATGAAGCCAGCAACGGCGAGGATGGCATTCTCGCGCTGGTGCCCGCCGAGCGCCGCCACACCCTGCTGGCTCAGGCGCAGGGCAGGGGCCTCTACCACTGGGACGTGCGCATGCAGGGCCCGGACGAGACGGTGTTCTTCGCTTACTGATCGCGGCGCGGCCAACGCGCCTTCCGGCCACTCCACGCCCGCATGCAGCGGGCGCGGGTAAGCTGTGGCCACCCAGGATGGACTGCACCGATGAGCCACTCCCCAACGCTGCTGGGCGGTCTGTTCGGCGACCCCGCCGTCGACGCTGTGTTCAGTGATGAAGCACGCCTGCAGGCGATGCTGGATGTTGAACGCGCCCTGGCGCGCGCCCAGGTACAGTGCGGGGTGATCCCCGCCGCTGCGCTGGCCCCGATTGAAGCAGCATGCAGCGCCGATCTGTACGCGGTTCCCGCGTTGTCGGCGGCGACCGCACTGGCCGGCAACCCGGCCATTCCGCTGGTCAAGGCACTCACCGCACAGGTAAAGGCGGGCGATGCCGAGGCCGCGCGCTGGGTGCACTGGGGCGCCACCAGCCAGGACATCATCGACAGCGGCGCGGTGCTGCAGCTGCGCGCGGCGGTCAGCCACGTGCAGGCGCGCCTGCAGGTTTTGTGTACCGCGCTGGCGCGGCTGGCAGAGGCCGAGCGCGGCACCGGCCTGCCCGGGCGCACATTGCTGCAGCAGGCGGTGCCGGTCACCTTCGGCCTGAAAGCCGCTGGTTGGCTCGATACCCTGCAGCGCAGCCAGCGTCGCCTCGATGCGCTGGCTGATGACACCCTGGTCCTGCAGTTCGGCGGAGCCGCCGGTACGCTGGCTTCGCTGCAGACGCGTGGGCTGGACGTGGCCGAAGCGCTGGCCGCCGAGCTGCAGCTGCCGTTGCCGGCGCTGCCCTGGCACACCGCGCGTGACCGCATCGCCGAGTTCGGCAGCGTGTTTGCGCTGCTGACCGGCAGCCTGGGCAAGATCGCCACCGACATCGTGCTGCTGATGCAGTCCGAAGTTGCTGAAGCCTTCGAGCCGGCAGGCGAGGGCAAGGGCGGTTCCTCGGCGATGCCGCACAAGCGCAACCCGGTTGGCTGCGTGGCCGCCATCGCCGCGGCCACGCGTGTGCCGGGCCTGTTGTCGACCCTGTTCAGCGCCATGCCGCAGCCCCACGAGCGTGCGGCCGGGCAGTGGCATGCCGAGTGGGACACGGTGCCGGAGATCGTGCGCCTGTGCGCCGGCAGCCTGGCCCAGGTGACCGTGGTGGTGCAGGGGCTGCAGCTGGATCGCGCGCGCATGCGCCAGCATCTGGACAGCCATGGCGGCCTGCTCTATGCCGAAGCCGTGGCGGTCACCCTGGGTGAGCGCATCGGCAAGCCGGCCGCGCATGCGCTGGTGGAACAGGCGGCCAAGCAGGCGCTGGCGCAGTCGCTGCACCTGCACGAGGTGCTGGCGCAGACGCCGGAGGTCACCGCGCAGCTTTCACCCGCACAACTGGATGCCCTGTTCGCCGCCGACAGCTGGCGTGGCATGGCCGATACCTGGATCGACCGCGTGCTGGCGCGCGGCTGATCCCTACGTTCAACGCTGGAGCCCCCATGCCCTTCCTCGACCTTCCGCAGCATCGCCTGCATTACCAGACCGAGGGCCGCGCCGATGGCCCGTGGCTGACCTTCTGCAACTCGCTCGGTACCGACCTGGGCATGTGGCAGCCGCAGGTGGATGCACTGGCCGCGCAGTACCGCATCCTGCGCTATGACCGCCGCGGCCATGGCCAGTCCAGTGCGCCGCCGGGGCTGTACACCGTGGCCGAGCTGGGCGCCGACGTGCTGGCCCTGTGGGATCACCTCGGCATCGAGCGCAGCCACTTCTGCGGCCTGTCGATCGGCGGCCTGACCGGGCAGTGGTTGGGCGTGCACGCCGGCAACCGTCTGCGTACGCTCACCGTGGCCGCTACCGCGGCGAAGATCGGCACGCTGGACGGCTGGCAGGCGCGCATCGCCCAGGTCCAGCACGATGGTCTGCTGCCGCTGGTGGATGGCACCCGCGAGCGCTGGTTCACCGCCGGCTTCGCACAGACCCATGCCAGCCAGGTGGAGGACATCCTGCAGCGTTTCCTCGCCACCAGCGTCGAAGGCTACGCTGGCTGCTGCAATGCGGTGGGCACGGCCGACTTCCGTGATGCACTGGCCAGCATCGGCGTGCCGATGCTGGCCATTGCCGGTGATGACGATCCGGTCTGCGTGCCGGCCGAGCTGCAGGCGATCGCCGAGGGCGTGGCGCAGGGGCGCTATGCCGCCGTTGCGGGCCGCCACATCTGCAACCTGGAATCGCCGCAGGCGTTCACCGCCGCACTGGCCGCGCATCTTTCCGCGCAGCACTGACATCCCTCAACAGGTACACGACGATGGACGAACAGGAACGCTACGAAGCCGGTCTTGCGGTGCGCCGCCAGGTGCTGGGCGAGGCGCATGTCGACCGCTCGCTGCAGGCGCGCACGGAATTCACGACTGAATTCCAGGACTTCATCACCCGCACGGCGTGGGGCACGGTGTGGACGCGCGAGGGACTGCCGCGGCATACGCGCTCGCTGCTGACCATCGTGATGATGGTGGCGCTGGGCCACGACGAGGAATTCAAGCTGCACATCCGCGCGGCCCGCAACAACGGGGTGACGCCGGAGGAGATCAAGGAAGTGCTGCTGCAGGCGGCGATCTACTGCGGCGTGCCCGCGGCCAACCACGCGTTCGCGCTGGCCAAGCCGATCCTGGAAGAGCAGGCTTCGGAACGTTGATACGGAATCCGCCGGGCCATGCCCGGCGGCTTTGCCTCAATTCAACAACGTACCCAACCGCTGTGCCGCCTCGCGCAGGCGTGGCAGCAGCTGGGTCTGCATCACGCCCAGGCCGATGCGGCCCGCCTGGGTGCCGATGTTCAGCGCGGCCACCACCTCGCCGCTGCGCGAATGCACCGGCACAGCGATCGAGCGCAGACCGATCTCCAGCTCCTGGTCGACCAGCGAAACGCCTTCGCGACGCACCTTTTCCAGCAGGTCGAGGAAATCGTCCATGCGGGTGACCGTGCGTTCGGTACGCGGCCGCAGCGGATTGCGTTCCAGGTAGCCTTCCAGCGTGTCGCGCGGCAGCGCCGACAGCAGCACGCGGCCCATCGAGGTGCAGTACGCCGGCAGGCGGCTGCCAGCACGCAGGCCGATCGACATGATGCGCACGGTTTCCGCGCGCGCCACGTACAGGATGTCATCGCCGTCGAGCACTCCCAGCGAGCAGGATTCGTGCACGTCATCGCGCAGCGCATCCAGTACCGGTTGCGCCGCCGCGGTCATCGACGACGAGGCGACATAGGCGCCGCCCATGCCCAGCACGCGCGGCAGCAGCACGAAGCCACGGCCCTGCTCGCCGACGTAACCGAGCTTTTCCAGCGTGTACAGCACGCGCCGTACCGCTGCGCGCGAGATGCCCGTATCGGTGCTGATCTGCGACATCGTCACTTCGCGTGGATGCTGCGAGAACACGCTCAGCACGGCCAGGCCGCGGCCGAGCGAGGTCATGAAATCCGGATCGCCCTGGTTGTCCTGGATCTGCTGCATCAGCTCATGGGCCAGGCCACGATCCTGCGGTGGCGCAGGCGGGCGCTTGGGGCGACGGCTGGGAGGAACGGCAGGCATGGCAGCAGCTTTCATCAGGTTCGACCTTGCATGGTAAGCGCTGGAACCGGCAACCGGTACCCACGCGGCGCAGCCTGGCAGGCTGCACCGCGTGGCACGGTTTACCTGCGCTCGGGCAGCGCGTAGGCGATCACATAGTCGCCACGGTCCGGCGACTGGCGTGCGCCACCGGCGGAAATCACCACGTACTGGCGACCGGTCTTCGGCGAGACGTAGGTCATCGGCGTGCCCTGGCTGCCGACCGGCATGCGGGCCTTCCACACTTCCTCGCCGGTGCGGCTGTCGTAGGCGCGCAGGTAGTAATCCTGCGTACCGGCGAAGAACAGCAGGCCCGACTGCGTAGCCAGCGAACCACCCAGGGTCGGCATGCCGATCGGAATCGGCAGGCCCATCTTGATTCCCATCGGCCCGGTGTCCTTCACCGTGCCCACCGGCACCTGCCAGACCAGCTGGCGGGTGGCCAGGTTGATCGCCGACATCGTGCCGAACGGCGGCTTCTGGCAGGGGATGCCCAGCTTGGACAGGAAGCGGTCGCGCAGCGAGCCGTACGGCGTACCGGTCTGCGAAGCCGCACCCATTTCCACGCCACCGGCGCCGCTGGTCATCTGTGCACGCGGGATCAGCTTGGTCCACAGGCCCAGGCGCATGTCATTGACGAACAGGTAGCCGGTGGTCGGGTCGACCGAGGCACTGCCCCAGTTCATGCCACCCAGCGAACCCGGCCACTGCAGCGCGAGGTCTTCGCCCGGCGGCGTGTACATGCCGTCGTAGCGGAACTGCTTGAACTGGATGCGGCACAGCATCTGGTCGATCGGGGTCGCACCCCACATGTCCGACTCGGTCAGCGTCTGTGCGCCGATCTGCGGCAGCCCCACCGAAAGCGGCTGGGTCGCGGCATAGCGTTCGCCTTCGGCATTGCCCTGCGGCGCCGGGATGTTGCGCACTTCGCTGATCGGCACGCCGGTCTGGCGGTTGAGCATGAAGATCTGCCCGGCCTTGGTGATCTGCAGCAGGGCCGGCAGGGTGCCGCCCTTGCCGTCGGGCACGTCGGTCAGGGTCGGCTGCGCCGGCAGGTCGTAATCCCACAGATCGTGGTGCACGGTCTGGTAGACCCAACGCTCCTTGCCGGTGGCGACGTCCAGCGCGACAACAGCCGAGCTGTACTTGTCATCCTGCGGGGTGCGCTCGCCGGCCCACTGGTCCGGCGTGGTGTTGCCGGTGGGCAGGTAGACCAGGCCCAGCTGCGGGTCGTAGGCCATCGAGGTCCACACATTCGGCGTGGCGCGCGTGTAGTGGATCGACGGATCCAACGGCACGTCCGGCGTTTCCTTCGACAGGTCCCAGACCCAGGCCAGCGCGCCGGTACGCACGTTGTATGCACGCACCACGCCGGACGGTTCACCCACTTCGATGTTGTCGGCCACACGGCCGCCGACCACGATCAGATCGCCGGCCACCAGCGGGGCGGCGGTGAGCGTGTAGAAGCCGGGCTTGATCTCGCCCATGCCGGTCTTCAGGTCGACCACGCCGTTGCTGCCGAAGTCCGGGCACAGCGCGCCGGTCTTCGCATCCAGCGCGAACAGGCGCGCATCGATGGAGGTCATCAGGATGCGCTTTTCGCACAGGGCCGGGCCGGTGCTGGCGGTCTCGGTGGCCGGCTGCGGCGCGGGTTCCGGCGCAGCCGACGTTGCAGCTGCCGGTGCCGTGGTCGCGTCGAAGTAGCCCAAGCCACGGCAGCGCTGCCAGTTCGGCGCGGTGGCCTTGGGATCGAAGGCCCAGCGCTGCTTGCCGGAGTCGGCGTCGATGGCGATCACCTGGTTGTGCGGGGTGCACAGGTACAGGGTGTCGCCAATCTGCAGCGGGGTGTTCTGGTCCTCGGCACCGAAGCCGTTGCTTTCGGGCACGTCACCGGTGTGCGCGGTCCAGGCGACCTGCAGTTCCTTCACGTTGGCCGGGGTGATCTGGTCCAGCGCGGCGAAGCGGGTGCCGGCGGTGGTGTTGCCCCAGTGCATCCAATCGCGCTGTTCAGCGCCCTTGGCCACCGGCACCACCGGCGGCGTGGTGCCCTGTGCGCTCTGCACCGGGCGCGGCTGGAAGGCGGAGAAGGCCGTGCCCAGCAGGCCGACCAGCAGCACCGCAGCCACGCCGTAGGCGCCCCGGCCGGCGACCTGGCCGCGGCTGCGGCGCAGTACCGGCCAGGCCAGTGCGACCAGCAGGGCGAGCACGGCCGGCATCACTAGGCGCGAGACCAGCGGCCAGAACTCCCAGCCTGCATCCACCAGCGCCCACACCAGCGTGGCCACGAAGGCCAGGCCGTACAGCAGCGCACCGTTCGGCCGGCGCATCACCAGGAGTACGCCGGCCACGGCCGACACCGCACCCATCAGCAGGAAATACCAACTGCCCCCCAGCATTACCAGGCGAACACCACCGACCAGCAGAACCAGGCCGAACAGGGTCACCAGGATGCCCAGCAGGACCACCAGCACACGGCACAGGGCCGGAACTTTCGTCGTCTCGTCCACGTTGCATGAACCTCATTGCGAAAAACCCGCGCGGAGGCGGGAAAGCCCCGCGCGCGCCAGGCGTGGCGGGGGCCGTCGGCATCCCGGGCGGCTGCGGGCCATGGCGGCGGGCAGGCGTCTGCCTGCTTATGACGCAGGCGGGGTGAATGACCGGTTGGGGCGATTATCGCACAGGTGTGCGATTTTGGTGTGATGCTGCGAGGCCATGCGTGGAACGCAGCGGCGCGGTGGTGCCGGGAACGGGCAGGGTCGCGGCGAACCGGTTACCCTATGCCGCCATACAAGCTGGTAGCTGCAATGACCGACGCCACCGTGGCTGTCCCCGCCTGGGCCTCGCGCCTGCGCGATATCGCCGATTTCCCGAAGCCCGGCATCCTGTTCAAGGACATCATGCCGCTGCTCGCCCACGGCGAGGACTTCCGCGGCGCGATCACGGCCATGGCCGACCGCTGGCGCGGGCAGCAGCTGGATGCCATCGTCGGCATCGAATCGCGTGGTTTCATCCTGGGCGCCGCCATGGCGCTGGAACTGGGCGTGGGCTTCGTGCCGGTGCGCAAGCCGGGCAAGCTGCCGGGCAAGGTGCTGCGCGAGGAATACACCCTGGAGTACCGCAGCGACTGCATCGAAGTGCATGCCGACGCGCTGCCGGCCGGCGCGCGCGTGGCCATCATCGATGACGTGCTGGCCACCGGCGGCACGCTGGGTGCCGCGCTGTCGCTGGTGCGCCGCCTGGGCGTTGAAGTGGTCGGCGCCGGCGTGCTGGTCGAGCTGGACGGCCTGGGTGGCCGCGGCCGCTGGGAAGCGGATCTGCCGCTGCACACCGAACTGGTGTTCTGATTGCTTAGCCGGGCATGGCCCGGCGCTACCAACAGCCTGCAGGTA
>NZ_QETL01000090.1:0-16149 GCF_003105135.1 Stenotrophomonas sp. SPM
CTGTCGCGGGTGGGACGGTGTGGGCTGGCAGGACCGCAGGCGCCATGGGCCGAGGCATGCCTCGGGCGGGTTGGGCAGGACGCCCTACCCCGGTCTTGCCGCGTGCGCAGGACAGCGCACGCGAGCAGGGCGCCTACGAGCCCCCAGGGACGGGTTTACGGCGTGTCCTGCCAGCCCACACCGCCCCGCCCAACCAGCAGAAAGCCAGAGCCGCTTTTGACGTTGCCGTTGCGTTGGCTCGAAGCAGGTGCAGGGCTGCAAGCCCTGCCGAGCCCCCTCCCCTTTGCGCATGTAAACGATTCCAGCGTATTTCAGCGGATCATCATTCGGCAGACACGTCACTGCAATATTGCGCAGCAGCATGCGCAACCCCGCCAGCCATGCTAAAAATCGCCCCGCCATCGCTTAGATCGATCCAAGCGAATTCAGGGATGGCCCGGAGTTGGGGACCGGAACAGCACGTACCCGAGCACCAGCGCGCTGCCCAGGCAGCCGCGCGGCTTAAGCAAAAATCGGCACCAGAAATTAGATCGATTCAAGTTCCGCGTCAGTCACCGGATCAATCCAGGAGAGAGGGAGAGAAGGCAATGAAGCATTCAACTCGTAAGCACGGTCGCGACACCTTGTCGCTCGCCGTCGCGCTGGCCTTGGCCGCAGCCGTCGCGCCGACCGGCGCCGCTGCCCAGCAGGCCACCGCACAGCCGACCACCGGCGGTACCGATGCCACCACCCTGGACAGCGTCCAGGTCACCGGCTACCGCTACGCGATCGAAAAGAGCCTGCAGCAGAAGCGCGACGCCAACGCCGTGGTCGAAGTGATCACCGCCGAGGACGTCGGCAAGTTCCCGGACAAGAACGTTGCCGATTCGCTGCAGCGCGTGCCCGGCGTAGTCATCACCCGCGATGGCGGCGAAGGCAAGAGCGTCAGCGTGCGCGGCCTCGATCCGGACCTGACCCTGACCCAGTTGAACGGCAACTACATCGCCACCTCCGAAACCAATGACGAGGCCAGCCGTTCGTTCAACTACACCCTGCTGCCGTCGAACATGCTGTCCAGCGCCGAGCTGTTCAAGTCGCCGGAAGCACGCATCGACGAAGGTGGCATCGGCGGCACGGTCATCCTGCACACCCGCCGTCCGCTGGAGATGGAATCCAACTCCGGCTACGTGACCCTGGAAGGCGTGTCTTCCGACACCCACCAGGACGTCGATCCGCAGGCGTCGGCGCTGTACTCCTGGCACAGCAAGGACGAGCGCTTCGGCGTGCTGGTCGGCGTGACCCAGCAGAAGCGCACCAGCCGCACCATGGAAGTGAGCACCGAGAACTACCAGTGGTATGGCACCGACGTCGACGCCCGTGATGTCAACGGCAACGCACTCACCCAGGGCGGTATCAACTACTGGTGGGGCAACTCCGGCTTCAACGACCAGTTCGGGCACAACTACAGCGACTTCTTCATGCCCACCTCGGTGAACTTCGCCGTGAAGGAAGAGGAGCGCGAGCGCAAGGGCGGCCAGCTGACGTTCCAGTTCAAGCCGGTCGACAACCTGACCCTGACCGCCAACTACTTCCGCTTCGAGCTGGACGGCAACTATGTGCAGAACATGCTCAAGGTTCCCGAGTGGAACATGGCGCGCTACAACGGCGACGGCAACTGGGCTGGCGGCCGCCTGCTCAATGGCCTGACCTTCGACCCCAGCGGCACCGTGGTCACCGGCGCGCAGTTCGAGAAGCTGCCGGGCAAGGCCTATTACTGCAGTGAAGACGAAGCCGCAGCCGCCGGCCTGGCCCCGGGTGGCTGGGGTCCGGACGACTGCACCATTCCGACCCCGCAGCTGACCGGCAGCTACAGCCGTGAAAAGGCGCTGTCGCAGACCGCCGACCTGACCATCGACTGGGACATCAGCCCGCTGTGGAAGGCCTCCTTCAGCGGCGGCCGCACGTGGTCCGAAGGCGGCCCGTCGATGAACTTCCGCATGTCGGCCAAGCCGCGTCGCCGCGTCAATGGCGTGTGGGAATCCGGCAACCAGTACACCGCGTGGGACCTGACCGGCACCCCGACGCTGACCGTCTCGCCGAACCTGCAGGAGGTGCTGATGAATGGCATCGCCGAAGTCGACACCGGTTCGACCGATTCGTCGTGGATGCAGACCGAGGTCAAGCAGAACCACTTCCAGGCCGACGTCACCAAGATGTTCGAGAGCGGCTGGCTGGACTCGATCCAGTTCGGCGCCAAGTACCGTGACGGCAAGGTTCACCGCAACACCGGCAACACCTACTGGGTGTGCCAGGGCGCCGATCCGGCTGACTACGACAGCCGTTACCAGGCGGGCTGCGACAACACGGCCGGCATCGCCCAGCCGGGCTTCTTCCTGTCCAACCCGATCACCGGCATCGCCGGCGGCTTCAATGCCAATGTGTTCCCGGGCATCAACTACCCCGCCTACATCGATTACCTGAACACCACCTACGGCCAGTCGCACAACCGCGTCGAAGACGACTTCGTCTACAACGTCAACGAGAAGATCTACTCGGGCTACTTCCAGGCCAACTTCCGTACCGAGCGCCTGCGCGGCAACGTCGGCGTGCGCGTGGTGCGCACCGAGCAGTTCGCCCAGTCCAGCGATTCGATCGAACGCTTCAACGACTACTTCCTGGACAACGCCTCCGGCGCACCGATGTCCTGCGATGATCCGGCGGCAGCGGCCTACCCGACCTACGGCTGCGAAAGCGGCTTCGTGCGCCTGCCCGACAACCTGGCCCGCGAGAAGACCTACGAGCTGATCGGCTCGGACCGTACCTATACCGATGTGCTGCCCAGCTTCAACATCGCCTGGGACATCACCGACACGCTGGTCCTGCGTGGCGCGGCGTCGAAGGTGGTGGCTCGTCCGAGCTACACCAGCATCGCCGCACCCGGCAGCCTGAGCTACTACAGCCCCGAGTACGTCAATGACCGCCGCGTCGCCGGCGGTGCACCGACCGAGGGCTGGGCCGGCAGCGGCAGCAACAAGAACCTGGAAGCCTTCAAGGCCACCCAGTACGACCTCGGCGTGGAGTGGTACTTCATGCCGGGCGCCGTCGCCGGTGTCGGCCTGTTCCGCAAGGACATCAGCAACTTCACCGTGCCGATCGTGCGTGACGTGCAGATGGAAGTCGGCGGCGACATGGTGACAGTGCAGAACTACAGCACCCAGGCCAACGGCCGTGACGCGGTGTCGCAGGGCGTGGAAGTCTACGGCCAGTACACCTTCGACTTCGGCCTGGGCGTGCAGGCCAACTACACCTACAACGACACCAACCTGGCCTCGATCGAGCTCAACGGCGAGAACCTCGGTGCCTCGCCGCTGGTGGGCAGCGCCAAGAACCAGGCCAATCTGACGGTGTTCTACGAAACCGACCGGTTCCTGGCCCGTGCTTCGTACAACCGTCGTGGTGAAGTGGTCGGCGGCCTGGTCAACGGCATGACCCAGTACAGCGAACCGTACGACCAGCTTGATCTGAACGTGGCGTACAACTTCACGGAAGCGCTGACCTTTACCGCCTCGGTGCTCAACGCCACCAAGTCCGAGCAGCGCATCTACCTGGGCAGCGACACCCAGTCCCGCCTGATCTCGAACCTGTACTCGGGCCGCCAGATCTACTTCGGCGCGACCTACAAGTTCTAAGCCGGCACAACGGTCCTCCACGGCAGCCACGCTTTTACAGGTGGCTGCCGTTTTTTTGTAGAGCCGAGCCCATGCTCGGCTGCCGTTGATCTGCGCAAAGCGCAGCCGAGCATGGGCTCGCCTCTACAGAAAAGCGGGTTAACGCGCGGCGTCCAATGCCTTGCGCAATGCCGCCACCGTGGCGGTGCTGGTCTGGCTCCAGTCCGGGTCCAGGCCGCGCAGTACCGGGTTCTGGAACTGCATGTCCGAGCGCCGCAGGCCCTTGGCCGAGGCGTGCAGTTCGCTGCAGCCGGTGTGCCGGGCCACCGCGGCGATGTTGGCCGGGCCCAGGCCGGCACCGGCCATCACGCTGATGCGCCCCGCGGCCTGGGTGACCAGCGCGGCCAGCACCTTGCTGCCGGCCTCTGCACTGACCTGCCCGCCCGACGTCAGCACACGCTGGCAGCCGAGACCGATCACCTGCTCCAGCGCCGCGGAGAGATCGCGTGTTGCGTCGAAGGCGCGATGGAACGTGACCTGCAGCGGCCCGGCGGCCTGCACCAGCTCGCGGCACAGCGGCAGGTCGATGTCACCCTGCGCATCCAGCGCGCCGACCACCACGCCATCGCAGCCCAGTGCGCGGCACTGCGCGATGTCGCGCAGCATCAGCTCGGTTTCCAGGGCGTCGTAGTGGAAATCGCCGGCACGCGGGCGCACCAGCACGAACAGCGGAATGGACAGCCGTTCGCGGGCAATGGCGATGCTGCCGAAGGACGGCGTGGTGCCGCCTTCGGCGAGGTTGTCGAACAGTTCGATCCGGTCGGCACCACCGGCCTGCGCGGCGATCGCCGAGGCCACCGAATTGCTGGCGATCTCCAAGCCCAGGCGCACGCTCACGCCTGGGTGCTCGTGTAGATCGACGGCGAGTCGCGCAGGTCGTCCTGGCGCTGCCCGTCGCACACCGCGTAAACGAAGCCGCGATGCAACGCGTACGCGCCGACCTCGCCCTGCTTGTTCATCGCCAGGAAGCAGACCTGCAGCGTCCTGCTTGCCTCGGGGCGCTTGCGCACCACCCGGTCGATGGCCTCGCGGCAGGCCTGGGCCGGCGTGCGCCCCTGGCGCATCAGCTCGACCACCAGGAACGAGGCCGCGTTGCGTATCATTTCCTCGCCCACGCCCGAGGCCGTCGCCGCGCCGACCTCGTTGTCCACGTACAGGCCGGCACCGATGATCGGACTGTCGCCGACGCGGCCGTGCAGCTTCCAGGCCATGCCACTGGTGGTGCAGGCGCCAGCGAGGTTGCCCTTGGCATCCAGTGCCAGCATGCCGATGGTGTCGTGGTTGTCACTGTTGCCGGGGATGCCGCGGCGCTCGGCGTTGATCTGCGGCTGGTACTTCTCGGTCTTCAGCCACTCGCGCCACGCCGCCTCGGCCCGCGGCGTCAGCAGGTGCTGGCGCTCGAAGCCCTGCTGCACCGCGAACTGCTGCGCGCCCTCGCCCACCAGCAGAACGTGCGGGCTGTTCTCCATCACTTTGCGGGCCACCGATACCGGGTGCAGGATGTCGACCAGCGCGGCGACCGCACCACATCGGCCATCGCCGTCCATGATGCTGGCGTCCAGGCTCAGCACGCCGTCGCGATCCGGGTTGCCGCAATGGCCGACGGTGGGATTGCACAGCTCGCTCTCGGCCCAGCGCGCACCGGCCTCAACCGCGTCCAGCGCGCTGCCGCCGTTGGCCAGTACCTTCCATGCCGCCTGGTTGGCCGGCACGCCGAAATCCCAGGTTGAAACGACTTTCGCCCCGCCCTGCCCGCGCGCCTGCACGCCCGGCAAAGCCGCCATGCCTGCGGCCAGTGCTCCGGCCTGAAGGAACTGCCTGCGATCCACCATATCCGCCTCCGTCGTCCGTCCGGCCGTCGGCAGGCTGCCGGCAGCCCTTGCTGTTGTTCTTATGCCGGCGTGCGTGCCGCGTGCCAGACCGCCGCGCCGAGTACGCCCAGCTGGCCGTGCTCGACGCGCCACACCGGCACCTGGCGCAGCACGTCGGTCAGCACGCCCTTATTGAGGAAGCGCTCGCGGAAGCGGCCATCGGCAAGGAAATCCTGCACGTGCGCGGAGATGCCACCGGCCAGATAGACCGAGCGCGCGCCCACGGCGATCGCCGCGTCGCCGGCCAGGCTGCCCAGCCATGCGCAGAACACCTGCAGGGTCTCCACCGCCACCGCATCTTCGCCGCTGCGTGCCGCGCCGATCAGCGCCTCGGTGCTGGTCCACTGCGGGGTCGCGCCGCGCAGCTCGCACAGGCACGGGTAGAGGTTCATCAGGCCACTGCCGGACAGCACGCGCTCGTTGTCCACGTGCGGCCAGCGCTGCAGCAGCTGGCCCAGCACCTGCAGTTCCAGCGCGTTGCCGGCGCCCAGCGCGGCGTGGCCGATCTCGCTGGCCAGCACCGGGCGATCGCCGTCGGCAAAGCGCAGCGCCGCACCCAGGCCGGTCCCCGCGCCCAGCACCAGCGCCGGGAACGCCTGCGCCGGATCGGCATCGCCGTTCAACGGCACCAGGGTGTCGGCCTGCAGGCAGGGAATGGCCAGCGCCACCGCTTCGAAATCGTTGATCAGCTGCAGTTCCTGCAACCCGGACTGCGCGCGGGTGATCGACAGCGAGACCGTCCACGGCAGGTTGGCGTTTATCAGCACATCGCCATCGAGCAGGCCGGCAATCGCCACCACGGCGGTGCTGACCGGCTGGCCGAGACTGGCAGTGAAGTCGGCGAGGATCGCGGCCAGGCTCGGATGATCGGCGCAGGCGTAGGTGCGGTAGCTGCCCAGTCGCGGGGTCTGCCCCGGCGTGGTCTCGGCCAGGGCCAGACGGGCAAAGGTGCCGCCGACGTCGGCCACCACCAGGCTGCGCGGATCATTGCCGTGGGGGGCACCGCTGCCAGCGGAAGGGCTGGCCAGATCGGAAAGTACCGGGGACGCTGCTGCAACGTTCACACTGGCCTGCTTGAATCGATTGAATCGTGTCGATTCTCAGGCATTGAACGCGCTTTGCCAACGCTGCGGGACCCGGGTGCAGCGAACCTGCACCCGGCCCGGCCGCATCAGGGCTGAGCCGTCTGCAGGCTGTAGCGGGTGGTGGCGGTGAACACCGTGCCGTCGGGCTGGGTCGAGCGCACCTCGACCTTGTGGCTGCCCACCTCGAGGTTGGTCGGCAGCGCGCCACGCCACAGGTGCGGCGATGCGGTGGCTTCCGGCGAACGATCATAGCCGCGCAGGGCGTCGGCCGTGTCATCGGCCACGTTCTCCACCAGCAGGCGCGGGTCAGGCTGGCTGACCTGCTTCATCGGCTGCCAGGCACCGCCGTCAACGCGGAACTCGACCACGCTGGTGTCTTCGCCCATGTACACGTTGGCGTACACGCCCCATGCCGGGTAGGCACCCTGGCGCAGCACCTTCGGCGCATGCAGGCCGATCTGGTCGCTGGCCGGGGCACCGGCCACGCGGTACTGCAGGCGGTAGCTGCCGTTGCCGGCCACGTCCAGCAGCGCGTAGCCCTTCGGCGTGCCATCGCTCATGGTGCTGTCCGGCACGCCCGCGGCATTCTTCACGCCCGACCAGAACGCGCCGCAGTTGGCACCGACGTTGTACTCGTGCAGCGGCTTCTCACCCTGCCAGCCCTCGGCCTTGCCGTGGTAGACATGCTGCTGGGTGTGGCTGTGGCCGCTCAGCACCAGCACGTTGCGGAAGTCCTTGAGCAGGTCGAACAGGCGCTGGCGGTCGGCGTGGCGGAAGGTCTCGCGACCCGGCGCGGCGTCGAACAGCGGGATGTGCATGCCCAGCACCAGCAGGCGGTCCTTGCGCAGGCCCTTCAGGTAGCCGGCCAGGAAGGCGAACTGGTCCTCGCGCAGGCCACCGACGTACTTCGGCTTGGCGTTGGGATCGTAGACCACGTCATCGAGGAACACGAAGCTGGCACCGCCCTCTTCCACCGCGTAGGTGTCCGGGCCGTAGATGTTGCGCCAGCTGTCCAGCGAGTGGTCGTCGTTGGCGGCATCGACATCCAGGTCGTGGTTGCCCGGCACATGGAACCACGGCACGCCCAGTTCGGTGGTGACCTTGTTGATGGCCGGGTACAGGCTCAGGTCGTCGTTGACGATGTCGCCGAGGGTGGTGCCCAGGCGCGCCTTGGTCTGGCCCACCAGTGGCGCCACGATGGACTGCTGGTAGTAGCCAATGTCCTTCAGGGTGGCGGTCTGCGAATCGGTGAAGACCAGCATCTGGAAGCCGCGGCGGCTGTCATGGCGGTCGGACTGCAGGGCGAAATCCCAGCCACGGTCGGCCGCGCCGGTGGCGGCGATGCCGCCGTACTTCAGCGCCGGCGAACCGGTCGGGCGGTAGTGGCGCCAGAACGTCGGCAGGCCGTCGGCCGCCTTCGGGAAGTTGTAGGCATCGGGCTTGATGACGAACACGGTCTGCCCATCGCGCACCGGCAGGCTGTAGCTGCCGTCAGCGGCGGTCTTGACGATGGTTTCGCCGTTGGAGACCTGCACGCCGGCCAGGCCCGGATCGGTCGCGCCGCGACCTGGCCTGCCGTCGCGTTCGAGATAGACCTTGCCACTGACCACCGTGTCGGCGGCCCAGGCCGGCGAAGTCAGCAACAGGCAGCACAGCCAGGCGGCGGGCAGTTTCATGGGGGCGGTCCGGGAAAGAAAGACCGCCCATTGTAGATTCCGTTGATGACATCACGCACGCGGTGTCGCATGGCCCTGTAGAGCCGAGCCCGTGCTCGGCTGGCTTGAAGCTCCAGAGCAGCCGAGCATGGGCTCGGCTCTACAAACCCCTTAACGGTGGCGCTGTTCCAGCACATCACGCGCATCCTGCAGCGACAGCCCGCGCGCGCGCAGCAGCACCAGCAGGTGATACAGCAGGTCGGCCGATTCGCCCAGCAGGGCCTCATCGTCCTGCGCCACCGCGGCCAGCGCGGTTTCCACGCCCTCCTCGCCCACCTTCTGCGCGATGCGGCGGATGCCACCTTCGAACAGCGAGGTGGTGTAGCTGCCCGGCGGACGCTGCGTTTCGCGCACAGCCACCAGCTGGCCCAAGCCACCGAGGAAGTCCTTCGGCGCGCCATCGAAGCAGCTTTCAGCACCGGTGTGGCAGGTCGGGCCGGCCGGACGTGCCAGCACCAGCACGGTATCTGCATCGCAGTCCACGCTGATCGACTGCACCGCCAGCACGTGGCCCGACTGCTCGCCCTTGGTCCACAGGCGATGCTTGCTGCGGCTGTAGAAGGTCATGTGCCCGGTCACCTGGGTGATGTGCAGCGACTCGGCGTTGACATAGCCCAGCATCAGCACCTGCAACGTGTCGGCATCCTGGACCACGGCCGGCAGCAGGCCATCGCCCTTTGCCCACTCCAGCGATTCCAGCGCCTGCGGCGAAGGGCGTACTTCAATAGACATCTCGAACCTCGATCTGCTGTTCGCGCAGGTAGCGCTTCAAATCTGCAATGGCGATGGCGCCGCTGTGGAACACGCTGGCAGCCAGCGCGCCATCCACATCGGCCTGGTCGAAGGCCTGGGCGAAATGCTCCATCGCACCGGCACCACCGGAGGCGATGAGCGGCACGTTGCACAGCGCTCTGACCTGGCGCAGCTGCTCCACATCGTAGCCACGGCGCACGCCGTCGCTGTCCATGCAGTTCAGTACGATCTCACCGGCACCGCGGCGCTGCGCCTCGACGATCCAGTCCAGCGTGCGCAGCGGCACGGCCTGGGTCTTGCTCGGGTCACCGGTGAAGCGACGAACCCGCCATTGGCCATCGTCCTCGCGCACCGAATCGACACCGACCACCACGCACTGCACGCCGAACTCTTCGGCCAGTTCAGTGATCAGTTCCGGGCGACCCAGGGCCGGCGAATTGATCGACACCTTGTCAGCACCCGCAAACAGCACCCGGCGCGCGGTGTCCACGCTGTCGATGCCACCGGCCACGCAGAACGGGATGTCGATCAGGCGCGCGATGCGCTCGATCCAGGCCACGTCCACCGAACGTGCCTCGGGGCTGGCACCGATGTCATAGAACACCAGCTCGTCGGCGCCCTGGTCACGGTAGCGCTGGGCCAGCTCGGCGATGTCGCCCATGTCGACGTGGTCGCGGAAACGCACGCCCTTGACCACGCGGCCATCGCGCACGTCCAGGCAGGGAATGATGCGGCGGCTCAACATGCCAGTGCCTCGCCCAGGTCCATGCGCTGCTCCAGCAGCGCCTTGCCGAGGATGGCGCCGCCGCAGCCGGCAGCGCGTGCTTCGGCCACGTCGGCCACGTCACGGATGCCACCGGACGCCTGCACCGCAACGCCCGGCAGCAGCGCCGACAGGTGGGTGTAGAGGCTGATGTTGGGGCCGGCCAGCATGCCGTCGCGGGCGATGTCGGTGCACAGCAGGTGGCGCATGCCGGCGCGCGCGTAGCGCTGGGCCAGGTCGTCCAGGGTCACCCCGGCATTCTCGGTCCAGCCGTGCACCGGCAGCTGCCACTGGCCCTGCGCGTCCTGGCGGGCGTCGAGGGCAATGGTGATGCGTTCGGCGCCGAATTCATCGAGCCAACCCAACACTTCGTCGGGGCGGCGCACGGCCAGCGAGCCGACCACCACGCGGTTGGCACCGGCATCGAGGATGCGCGCCACGTCATCGCGACCGCGCACGCCGCCACCGGTCTGCACCTGCAGCGGCGTGTGCTGGCGGATCGCCGCCAGCAGCGGGGCGAGGGTGTAACCGCCGGCGCGTGCAGCGTCCAGGTCGACCAGGTGCATCCACTGCGCGCCCTGCGCGGCAAACGCCTGCGCGCGCGGCAGCGGATCGTCGCCGTAGGAGGTTTCCTGCGCGTAGTCGCCCTGGCGCAGGCGCACCACGCGGCCTTCGCGGATATCCAGTGCGGGGTAGACGGTGAAACTCATGCAGCAGTGCCCTCGAGGAAATTGCGCAGCATCAGCGAACCGGTATCGCCGGAACGCTCGGGGTGGAACTGGGCGCCGAAATAGCGGCCCTGCTCGATCACGGCGGTGAACAGGCCGCCGTGGTCGCAGGCGGCGACGCTGTGGGCGTTCAGCGGCGCGGCATAGCTGTGCACGAAGTACGCGCTGGAACGGTCCGGCACGCCCTGCAGCAGCAGCGACGGACGCAGCGCCAGCAGCCGGTTCCAGCCCATGTGCGGTACGCGGATGCCACAGGCCGGCACCAGCTTGCGCACCGTGCCGGGAATCAGGCCCAGCGCATCCACGCCGGTCTCTTCGGAACGCTCGAACAGCAGCTGCATGCCCAGGCAGATGCCCATCAGCGGCACCTCCAGGCGGCGCAGCGGTTCAACCAGGCCCTGCGCATGCAGGCGCTGCATGCCCGGTGCCGCGGCTCCGACGCCGGGCAGGATCACCCGCTGCGCGCCGACCAGGCCCTCGGCATCGCGCACCAGGCGCACGTTCGCGCCCAGTCGCTCCAGCGCGTAGCGCACCGAACCGAGGTTGGCACCGCCGGCATCGATCAGTGCAACCTCGCTCACAGCGCCCCCTTGGTGGTCGGCAGCGCGGTGCCCTGCCGGGCCAGCGCCGGGCGCAGTGCACGCGCCAGTGCCTTGAAGCAGGCTTCCACCTTGTGGTGGTCGTTGTCGCCGCGCACCTGCAGGTTGAGGTTCAGGCCGCTGGCATCGCACAGCGAACGGAAGAAGTGCGGCACCAGCTCGGTCGGCATGTCGCCCACGCGCTCGCGCTTGAACTCGCCTTCGAACACGAAATACGGCCGGCCGCTGAAATCCAGAGCAGCGCTGGCCAGGGTCTCGTCCATCGGCAGGGTGAAGCCATAGCGGCCGATGCCGCGCTTGTCACCCAGCGCCTCGCGCAGCGCCTGGCCCAGGGCCAGCCCAGTGTCTTCGATGGTGTGGTGTTCGTCGATGTGCAGGTCACCCTCGGCCTGGATGTCCAGGGCGAAGCCGCCGTGCTTGCCGATCTGCTCCAGCATGTGGTCGAAGAACGGCAGGCCGGTGGAAACGTGCGCGTCACCGGCGCGATCCAGGTCCAGTTCGACGCGGATCTTCGTTTCCTTGGTATTGCGCTGGACCACGGCGGTGCGCGGTGCATCGGCCAGGGCGTGGGCGATGCCCGCCCAGTCCCACTCGCCACCGAACTGTTCGGTGCGCAGCTGGAAACCACGGATGTTGAGGTTGTCGGCGAACTGCAGGTCGGTGATGCGGTCGCCGACCATGCCCGATCGCGCCCAGTCGATGCTGCGGTCCTGCAGGTAGGCGGTCATCAGGCCGATGCCCGGCTTGCGGGTGGGCGCGTTGTCCTGCGGCCAGCTGCAGTCCACCAGCACATCACGGAAGCTGATGCCCTGGCTTTCGAAGATCTGCAGCATCAGGTCGTTGGGGCCATCGAAGCTGGCGCGCGGGTAGCTTTCGCTGCCCAAGCCGTCCTGGTTGGTGACGATGACGAACTGGTAGCCGGCGTCGCGCAGCTTCAGCAGCGCAGGGATCACCTGCGGCACGAAGCGCAGCTTCTCGTAGGCGTCGATCTGGAAGTCGGCCGGCTCCTCGATGAGGGTGCCGTCGCGGTCGATGAACAGGATGGGGGTCATGCAGCAGCCCTCCGGGCCGACAGGGCCGCGAGCACGCGGTCGTTTTCTTCGGGGCTGCCGATGCTGATGCGCAGGGCATCGCCCAGCTGCGGTGCGGCGCGCTGGTCACGCACCACCACGCCGGCGGCCAGCAGCGTATCGAACGCGGCCTGCGCATCGGCGAAGCGGACCAGCAGGTAGTTGCCGGACGAGCGGTACACGCGGCGCACGCCGGGCAGGCCCGGCAACGCGGCGAACAAACGGTCGCGCTCGGCGATGACCGTGGCCACGCGCTCGGCGGTACGGGCCAACGCGGCCGAGCGCAGCGCCTGCACGGCCAACTCGGCACACGGCGTCGGCACCGGGTACGGCGCCTGGCAGCGACGCAGTACGGCAATCAGTTCCGGCGCGGCGATGAGAGTGCCAATGCGCGCCGCAGCCAGTGCATGCGCTTTCGACAGCGTGCGCAGCACGGCGAGGTTGGCGTGCGCGGCCAGCAGTGTGGTGGCCGACACACGCTGCGCGTACTCGACGTAGGCCTCATCGACCACCACCAGGGCCTGCCCGCGCAGCGCGGTGGCCACGCGTTCAATTTCGGCCAGGCCGATATCGCTGCCGGCCGGGTTGGACGGCGCACACAGGAACACCAGCTTGGCGCCCTGCGCGTGTGCCGTGCCGATGACCGCGTCGAGATCGGGGCGCAGGCCGTCTTCGCCATCGACCAGCGGCACGTCGATCAACGGCGCACCCTGCAGGCGCGCACAGACCGCGTACATGCCGAACACCGGCGAGGTCACCAGCACACCGTCGCGGCCGGGCACGCACAGGGCGCGCACCAGCAGGTCGATGGCTTCATCACTGCCCCGCCCGACCAGCAGCTGCTGCGGCTGCACGCCGTACAGCGCAGCCAGTCCTTCGCGCAGCGCCAGCGGCTGCGGCTCGGGGTAGCGTCGGCTGCTGCCGGCGCTGTCGGCGGGATTGGCCCAGGCCGATTCGTTGGCGTTCAACCAGACCTCGCCCTGCACGGTCGCACTACGCGCCGAGCTGTAGCCGGCGAAGGCCCGCAGGTCCGGGCGCACCAGCGCCAGCACGTCATCGATGACGGCGCTCATGCGGCAGCCTCCATGCGCAGCGCCACGGCACGCTCATGCGCGTCGAGGCCTTCGGCGCTGGCGATGATGCGCGCGCAGCCGCCGATCGCGGCCAGGCCTTCGGCGCTGGCGCTCTGCACGCTGATCAGATTCTGGAAGCTGGCGACGCTGACGCCGCTGTAGGCACGCGCGGCACCGGCGGTGGGCAGCACGTGGTTGGTGCCGCTGCAGTAGTCGCCCAGTGCTTCGGGGGTGTAATCGCCGAGGAACACCGAGCCCGCGGCCTGCACCTGGCCCAGCCAGTCACGCGGTGCGCGCAGGGCGAGGATCAGGTGCTCGGGTGCGTAGCGGTTGCTGATCGCGAAGGCGTCTGCCAGCGCGTCGACCTGGATCAGGCGCGAGGCCGACAGGGCCTGGCGAGCGATCTCCTGGCGCGGCAGCAGCGCGACCTGACGCTCCACTTCCGCTTCGACCGCCGCCAGCATCGCCGCATCGTCGGTCAGCAGCAGCACCTGCGAATCCGGGCCGTGCTCGGCCTGCGACAGCAGGTCAGCAGCCACGAACGCCGGATTGGCACCGGCATCGGCGATGACCAGCACTTCCGAAGGTCCAGCCGGCATGTCGATGGCGGCGGCGCCGTCCTGGGCGACCTGCTGCTTGGCTTCGGTGACGAAACTGTTGCCCGGCCCGAACAGCTTGTCGCAGGCCGGAATGCTTGCCGTGCCGTAGGCCATCGCGGCGATGGCCTGGGCACCGCCCAGCTTGAACACGCGCTGCACGCCGGTCAGGCGCGCGGCCACCAGCACCGCAGGATCGGCCGTGCCATCGGCGCGCGGCGGCGTGCACAGCACGACCTGCGGGCAACCGGCCAGCTGCGCCGGCACGCCCAGCATCAGCGCAGTGGACGGCAGTGGTGCGCTGCCGGCGGGCACGTACAGCCCGACGCGGCCGATCGGCCGCAGCATGCGTTCGCAGACCACACCGGGCGCGGTTTCCACCGCATAGCCCTTGCCCATGCCGGCTTCGTGGAAGCGCGTGATGCGCGCGGCGGCTTCGACCATGGCCTGGCGCAGTTCGGCCGGCACGGCGGCTTCGGCTGCAGCAAATTCAGCGTCGCTGACTTCAAACGAGGCAAGTTCGACGCGATCGAACCGGGAGGTGATCGCACGCAGCGCCTCGTCGCCCAGCGCCCGCACCTGTGCGATCAGCGCGGCCACGGCATCACGGGTCCGCTGCGCCACGGTCTGTACCGGGCGGGTCAGCGCCGCGCTGCGGGCGGCTTCATCGAGTTGTGACCAGATCAGACGATTCATGCCAGCGACCGCTCCACGCTCAGTACCATCAGGCCCTGTGCGCCGGCGCGCTCCAGTTCTTCCATGCGCTGCCAGGTCAGCGGACCCGGGCACATGGTCTGCAGGCGCAGTGCACCGCCATCTGCAGGCAATCGCACCAGCGGTTCGGCATCGGCCAGCAGCTGCGCCAGCGCATCCACGCGGTCCTCGCTGGCGCGGAACATCAGCAGCTTGCGATCCTGCTTCTGCACCACGCCGTCCAGGCGCCGCAACAGCATGCTGCGCAGCCCGGCGCGGGCGTCGTCCGGCACGCGCACCGCACCGGCCAGCACCGCTTCGCTGTCCAGCAGGTTGTGCACCGGGGTGAGCTGGTTGGCGCGCAGGGTGGCGCCGCTGGAGACCAGGTCGCAGATCAGTTCAGCGGTGCCCAGGCGCGGGGCGATTTCCACCGAGCCGGAGAGTTCAACCACCTGTGCGTCCACGCCCTGCTCGGCCAGCCACTGCTTGAGGATGGCCGGGTAGCTGGTGGCGATGCGGGTGCCGGCCAGCTGCGCCGGGCCTTCCCACTGCCATTCCTCGGGCACGGCCAGCATCAGCCGGCACTGGCCGAAGCCCAGCCCGCGCAGGGCCTGGTAGGCGTCGGGCAGGCCGATCTGGCGGCGTGCGGCAGCCTGCTCGTCCAGTTCGTTGCGGCCGACGATGCCGAGGTCGCAGACACCGTCGGCGATCAGGCCGGGAATGTCGTCGTCGCGCACCAGCAGCAGGTCCACCGGCAGCGATTCGCCGTAGCAGAACAGCTTGTCGCGGCTTTCGCGCCAGCTCAGGCCGCAGGCGCTGAGCAGGTTGCGGGCGGGTTCGGCAAGACGGCCACTCTTCTGGATGGCGATACGCAGCCGGTCACGTGCCGGCGCTGCCTGGGTTGCACTCATGGGGGAGGTCTCTAAGTTCGGAACGGGGCGCGGATCAGCGCGAAGCAAGGCGGTCGACGGCGGCGGCATAGCCTCGATGGCCATGCTCGAGGGTGCGTGCCACCCGTCCGGTGGTGGTCACGCTGACGCCGGTGCGTTCGTGGATCTCGCGGTAGGGCACGCCCTGCTGGAGCAGGGGGACGACCTTCCAGCGGTCGGCCATGGCTTCAAGCTCGGCCGGGGTGCAGAGGTCGCGCAGGAAGGCGAGCACCTGATCGGGTTCGCGCAGCGCGGCAAAGGCCTGGGCCAGGGAGTCGAGGTCGGCCTGGGGGTCTTTGGCAGCGATGTCGGGGCGGGCTTTCAAGGGGAGGATTTTGCATCAATGTAATAGCGTGTTAGTACATTAATGCATTCTTGCGCGGTGCGTCAAATTTGGGGTTGGGGGCTTGGCAGGGCTGCCGCCCTGCACCCGCACAGCCGGAGCAACGGCAAAAGCTGGGCTACTGAGGGTTGGCGGGGAGGGTCCGGTTGAGGGGGACGCTGCAAGTACGTCCCTGTAAGCTCGGTCGCCGCATCCATGCGGCTCACGCCCCCTCAACCGGACCC